>JAFQZB010000153.1 GCA_017406175.1 Selenomonadaceae bacterium
AATGTCGGCTTGAACATTCTTGACGGCGGAACAATTCCCGAACTCGCGGTCGTAGCATTCCAATGTATGTTCGCGGCTCTGACGCCCGCGTTGATAACGGGTGCATTTGCCGAACGTATGAAGTTCAAAGGCTTTGCGCTGTTGATGTTGCTCTGGGCAGTTTTCATTTATAACCCGATGGCGCATTGGGTCTGGGGCGGCGGTTTTCTTGCTCAACTCGGTGCGTTGGACTTCGCGGGCGGCTTGGTAATTCATATCCTGTCGGGAGTGAGCGGGTTGACGATTTGTATCTTGCTTGGCAAGCGTCGCGGCTATGGTAAATCGGCAATCGTTCCGCATAATATCCCGATGACGGTACTCGGTGCGGCAGGACTTTTTATCGGGTGGTTCGGCTTTAATGCCGGCTCTGCGCTCGGTGCGAATGAATTGGCGGCAAATGCTTTTGTTGTGACACATGCGGCGGCGACGGCAGGTTTACTTGGCTGGGTGTTAGTCGAATGGATTCGTAGCGGCAAACCGACGATTTTAGGCGCGGTATCTGGAGCAATCGCAGGACTTGTGGCGATAACTCCGGCGGCAGGCTATGTAGCTGTCCTTCCCAGTGTTGTAATCGGTTTAATCGGCGGCGGCATTTGCTACACGGCGGTTGCCATTGTCAAAGAGAAATTTGGTTATGATGACTCGCTCGATGCGTTTGGTATTCACGGTATAGGCGGCATGTGGGGCGCGATTGCCACAGGACTTTGGGCAACGACAGCGGTTAATCCCGCCGGCGCAAACGGTCTTTTCTACGGCGAGACAAATTTGTTTGTCGCTCAAATCATTTCAATCGGCGTTGCGATTGTTTTCGCGGTAGTTGGCTCAGCGATTCTTTATAAAGTCGTCAGTGCAGTAGTTGCTTTGCGTGCCGACGAGAACGAAGAAATTTTAGGGCTGGACATTACCGAACATGGCGAGCGCGGTTACAATGCCGGTCTCTTCGCCGGTGCACCTAGTTTTATCAGCGATGCTGAAGCCGGCGAGATAAGACTTTTTCCGAGTATAAGCGGTTCCAACAGTTAAGGAGGGAGTTTCATGGAAAGAAAGCTTACGAAAATTGACATAATCACGCGCCCTTCAAAGCTCGAAGACCTCAAAGACGCGCTAAATAAAATAGGCGTGCACGGTATGACCGTCAGCCAAGTGTATGGTGCGGGACTTCAGCGCGGACACAAGGAAGTTTATCGTGGCAGAGAATACGACGTTAATCTTGTTCCGAAAATCAAGTTGGAAACGGTCGTGTGCGAAATACCTGTTGAAAAAGTTTTAGAGGTTGCGCAGAAAGTTTTGCGCACGGGCAAATTCGGCGACGGAAAAATTTTCGTTTACGAGCTTAGCAACGCAGTTAGGATTCGCACGGGACATCGCGGCGTTGAAGCGATTATGGACATTCCTGGCGAGAAGGCAGAATGATTGGAGGTAATCTGTATGAAAAATTTGCTCTACACGATTAAGGCGAAGACCCCCAAAGAAGAAATCATCAAGCAGTTGAGCGAGCACCCCGAAATAAAATTTGTGTCGCTGGTCGGCATAGACCTTGCCGGCAACGACACAGATGAAAAAATTCCTGTAAGATTGTTTATTAAGGACATCGACGAATTTTACACGGGCACAGCAGTGCAGACCGACGGTTCCAGCGTCGTGCTGCCCGGTATCGCCACGCTCAACAATGCAAAGGTTGATATGCCGGTCGACGCGAATGTCAACTGGTTCGTCGATTATAACTTTGAATATTTCGATGACGAGACGAATAAACCTGTCGGTACGTTGAGAATTCCAAGCTTTCTGATTCACGAGGGCAAGCGCGTTGACTCTCGCGCAGTTTTAACTGACACGTTGTCTTTCGTTAAGCGCGAATTGCTCGACATCTTCCACGAGCACGCGGAAATTGAAGGACTTGACGTAAGCGGCAACGACATCACCGACATTGTTTTTACTTCGGCAACGGAACTTGAATTTTGGGTAAAAACTCCACTTGAAGAAGCAGCAATCAAAGAAATGAGCGCGTCGCAGGTTTTGCAGGAGCAATATTGGGAACGGACACACGGCGCAGTTCGTTGCGCGTTGGAAAAATGTGTCATTGCTCTGGACGAATACGGCTTGGGCGTCGAAATGGGGCACAAGGAAGTTGGCGGACTGAAAGCGCAGATTGACGAGTCGGGACGATTAACGCATGTTTGCGAGCAGTTGGAAATAGATTGGCGGTTTGCCGATGCGGTGCAGGCGGCTGATAACGAAATGTTTGTGCGCACAATCGTTAAGGAAATATTCCGCGCTGAAGGTCTCGAAGTCAGTTTCAAGGCAAAGCCGATGATAGGTTTGGCGGGCAACGGCGAACACACGCACATAGGGCTTGCGGCAGTCACGAGCGACGGGAAAGTTCACAATCTCTTTGCGGCGAAAAATCCTTACGAAGACTTTATGAGCGTAGTCGGCTACGGTTCGATAATGGGCTTGCTGAAAAATTACGAGGTGATAAATCCGTTCGTGAGCGCGACAAATGATTCACTCAATCGCCTCAAGCCTGGCTTTGAAGCTCCTGTTTGTATCGTGACTTCGCTCGGTCATACGCCGAAAATCCCAAGCCGTAACCGCACAATTCTTGCCGGTCTGATTCGCGACTTGAAAAATCCGATGGCGACACGCTTTGAACTTCGCGCTTGCAATCCTTATACGAATACTTATTTGGTGCTTGCGGCGTCTTACTCGGCAATTCTCGACGGCATACGCGCTACGATTGACCGTTCTGCAGTTGATTTGCTTACTGAACTTAGCAAAAAAGCGGGGCAAGACGGTTTCTATCTGGAAAAAAGCCGCGCTTATCGTTCCGAACAGGACGTTTTCGAGGATTACACCGCCGAAGAACGCAACGCAATGTTCGGCGCACCGCCCGCGACGGTTTGGGAGAATATGGAGGCGTTCGAGAAATATCCCGCCAAAGTCAAAGTCATTACGGCAGGTGGCGCACTTCGTCCGCAAATTATAAAATCTTTCCGCGAAGGTGCTCTGCTCCGTTGGAAAACCGAAATTATAGCTCGAATCCTGCCTGAAATGCGCGACATTGTTCGCAGTGCGCAACTTATCGAAAGCCCCTATCGCACCGACCAAGATTCCTACAACTGGAATAAACTTAAAGCGGCTCGCGAATTCCTTGCCAAAGACTCAATCGAAAAAAAATCGCTGTTCACGCGGCTGACTAATGCTCTAAACAGCGGCGACTTCGCGACTGCCTCCAAACTGCAGGTTGAACTGTACGACAAGATTGAGGAACTCAAGCAACTTTACGACGAATACGTTAAGAACAACATTTGAAATTTTTTCGGGGGCAGTGAGCGCAGGTTCGCTGTCCCTTTTGTTTGGAGGATTCGATATGTGCAGAATCGGAGCAGTAAAAAGCAAAAAGCCCGTGTACCCGTCGACGGCGTTGCGCTTGATGTTGCCGCAGCAGGAAGGTCACGACAATTCGGGCTTTGCAATGGTAATGCAAGATTTATCGGGCGTGTTCGCGCTGTACAAGGATAAGCCGTTGTTGTCAATGGCATGCACGAAACAGGGAGCGCGGCTCGTCGAAGATTATATGTCCGCTCAAAACTTCGTTAAAATGGCTGAATGGTTGCCCGTACCCGATAAGCGCAAGGGTTTAGATATTCAGACTATGCCTTACTACATTTTTAGGAATTACGACTATCCCGAACACTACGACAACGAGGAAAGTCGCGAAGCTCTTCTGCTTGATACGCGGCTTGCACTGCGGAAAATTTTAACCGAGTCGGGGCAAGGTTACGTGTATTCATTCTGGCCGGATGTGTTGACGTTGAAGGAGATCGGAGACCCGCGAGATATTGCAACTTATTTTCGGCTGTGGGACGACAACGCCACGTTGCTCGCGAAAAATATAATCGTCCAATGCCGACAGAATA
>JAFQZB010000154.1 GCA_017406175.1 Selenomonadaceae bacterium
GACTACGGCAAGGCGGCGGAGGATTTCTTTAAGCAGTTCGACACGACCGCTAAGAGGAATTTAAGCAAGGAAGAACGCAAAGCCCTTGAGGAGAAACAATAAGCCGCACGAATCTACAAACGCCACGTCGAGAAGGTGACTTACAAGACTGGTAAAGATAAGGTTGATATGGTTCGCAAGAAGTAATCCACGCCGTTAAAAAGAAAAACCCCTGCGCTGTTGCAGGGGAATTTTTTTGTCATGACTAGTCGCCGCGTGTCATCAGAGCTATCAGCGAATTGACGATGCCGAAGACCGCATACGTTGAAAAAATTGCCGTGAGCACTCCTTGAACGATTGCCGATTGCGTCAGCCAGATTATCGCCGCGAACATTACCGCCGCAAAGATTTTCGCCACGAGGAAAATTTTTTCGCCGCCGTCGCCCTTGAAGTTCGGATAGTGCACGTGACTTACCATGAGATAAGCGACGATTATAACTGTTATCGGGTAGACCAGTCCGAACTGCTCTGGTTGAATGCCCATTGCCAGGAACAATAGAGTTGTCGTCGCCACAATGCAACCGCCCGCCGGAATCGCTAGCCCCATGAAGAACCCGTGCACGACGTTTGTATTGACGTTGAATCGGGCGAGCCGCCACATACCGCATAGCGCGAAGATTATCGCCGCCGCTTTGCCTAGCGTCCCGTAGTTGTACATGCAGAAGGCGTAAGCCAAGAACGCGGGAGCCACTCCGAACGAGCCGAGGTCACAAAGCGAATCCATTTCCTTGCCCAGTTCCGACGCCGCGTTCAAAGCCCGTGCAACTCGTCCGTCCAAGCCGTCGGCTATCAACGCAAGCAAGATATAAACCGACGCTAAGAAGAAGTCGCCTTCAAAGGTCGAGATGATTGATAGCATTCCGAAGAATAAATTCGCCGCCGTGCAAGCGTTTGGGAGCAGCCATTTCATTGGACTCACCTCTTGTAAGATTTTAGTCGGGCAAGCTGTCTAGTTCTTTTAAGTTCGTGCCGTCCGCGAAGATGATTTCCGTAACCTCAATGCGCAGGTCGTTCTTCCTAAAGCCGTGCTTCATTGCGTCGGCGTCGGCGCGGATAAACGGGTTAAGGGTCTTAGTCACGTGGAAGGTCTGCAAGCCTTGCCCGATTATGTCGATAGCAAAGGGCGTAAGGCTCTCTTGGTCGTCCTTGCCGTGAAGAATAATGTTTCCGTGGACTTGAGCAAGCGGTTTGTCCGATTGAATGCTAGCCTTTATCTCAATGTCCAGCGTCTGTGAGAAGCCGTACTCGTCGCCGCCCGTGTCCTTTATGCTGAAGTCTTTAACCTTGAAGATTGAATCCATCTGGCGGACAATTGGCGCGTTGAGTGAATCGAGTTTACGCTTTAGCATACGACGATAGCCGCTGTAATAATCGCCAACGCCCTTTGCGCCTGTTATACGCCAATCAACTTCCTCGGCAGGCTCCAACGTCAATTCAACCTCGAAATTGAACTTCATCTGCGGGTTATGAATCATCACCATTACAATCCGTGAGTCGTCTCTTTGCATAGGCTTAGAAATAGTTTTAATTTCGCAGGACGCCGCGCCCGACTTCTTAAGGAACTTTTGCTCCTCGGTTGGGTCGTTTGGAAAGGTTACCTTGCCCGTTGAAATGTATTCTTCCGCCGCCGCCGTAGCACACTTCACGAAGTCTAGCTTAAGCTCCTCATACCGGCTTTGCAATTCGTCCATTGAATAAGCTGTGGGGGCAAGCGTCGAGTTGATTTGCTCGGTCAATATTTCTTCCGCCGCCGCGTCAATCACTTTATCAAGGTCGACGTATCGTTTAAAGGTCTCAAGGTCGTGAGCTTCGATAGCTTGCCGGGCAAGGATTGCGGGGTTTTCGTTTAGCTGATTTTGTTTATACCAGCTCCGACTAGCAAAGATACCGCCGACAATCAACGAAAGCATAACTAAGGCGGCAATACCTACATATTTTGCTTTTGGCATTTTATCAATTCAGGCCTCCTAAGGCGCGTCAAGTTCAGTGCTTGTTCCTCGCGCCACTTTTTTATTGCGGCGTGATTGCCCGACAGTAAAACATCGGGGACGGTCTTGCCCTCGAAGTCTCGCGGGCGCGTGTATTGCGGATAACCTAACATGCCGTCGAAGAAAGAATCCGTTGCCGCCGACTCCGCCGAGCCCAAGACATCGGGGAGCATTCGTGCCACCGCGTCGACGATAACCATTGCAGGAAGTTCGCCGCCCGTCAAGACGTAATCGCCGATTGAAATCATCTCGTCGGCAAGGTCATAAATCCTAGCGTCGAAGCCTTCATAGTGTCCGCAGATAAAAATGATTTGGTCGAGGGCGGAAAGTTCCTTAGCTTTATCTTGATTGAAGACTTCGCCGGCGGGATCGGTGATGATTATCCTGCGCTTAACGTCGTCGGACTTGCTTAACACATCCCGCACCGCACGATAGACCGGTTCCGGCTTAAGCACCATGCCCGCCCCGCCCCCGAACGGCGAATCATCAACTTGCCTGTGCTTATCAAAAGCGAAGTCGCGGAGCTGAGTGAATCGAATCTCCAAAATTTTTTTCTCGACGGCTCGTTTGATAATGCTTTCGCCGAAGACGCCCGCAAACATCTCAGGGAACAATGTTATAACGTCAATAAGCATGTTCGTCGACCAGAATTCTTTTGGCGGCAATGTCAATCGAACGGACAACGGACTTTAGCGCGGGAATCAAAATATTTCCGTCGACCTCGAAGACATCGTTGCTACCAGTCTTTAGGACGTTTGTCACGATGCCGAGCCTTTTATCTCCGACAAAGACTTCACAGCCGATAATGTCGAACGTGTAAAACTCTCCGTCGTCAAGCGGGGCGGCGTCTTTCCTGTCGACCGTCAGAAATTTATTCGTCAAAGCTCGTGCGTCTTCGCGACTGTACACGCCCGCGAACTTGATAAAAAGCTGCCCGCTAATGTGTTTGACCTCCTCAACGCCGAAGAGTTTGCCGCCGACGAAAATCTTTTCCAAGCCGTCGAAGCGTCCTTCAAAATCCGTCAGCGGAATGATTCTAAGCGTGCCGTCGAGACCACGTGCCGCGCCGACCTTGCCGACGATTATCTTAACCTCTGATTGCAATGATTTTGTCATCTTCCACCAAAAGTTCCACGTTCATAGCCTCGCGCAAATTGTCGCCGACCTTAAGCTCAACTTGACGTTCAGTCGTGCCCTGAATGATTTCCGCGCCGAGGGCAAGTTTCTCTAACGTCTCCTTGCGCCGCCGAGCCTCCTCCAATCGTCCTTGACGCGGGGCAATCTCCTTGGCGAAGAAATTTCTAATTTGCGGTTCGTGCTGCGGGCTCTTGTCAATCTCGCGTTGCATGTCGATTTCAATCTGCTTAAGTTCGAGCGTCATTTGTTCAGCGACCCTTACAGCCTCGTCGACGAGCCGCGCCCTAAGTTTTTCGGTGAGTTTTGCCTTCACGGTGACCGGTACTATCATTTTAATGCTATCCATTTAAACTTCCTCCTCTAGAGTTTTCAAACGCATTATAGCATTTCCAAATTGAAAATAAAATATCTGTGTTGAAATCAAACGTCATTTGCCGTCGTTGTGCAGGAATTTATAATGGCGTGTAAAAATGGTAGCATGTTATCTTCATAAAATACAAAGCGAGGGATTAAAGTGGCGGTCGTCTATTACAATAAAGAAAGCATTTCTGAGAATCCCATTGACGAGCAAAATTTGAAGTTGCTTTACGTCTGCCAGGCTGACAATTCGGAGACCATCATACCGACTGCCATGCACGAGCACACGAATCATCTTGAAATCCAATACATAAGCGGCGGCATGGCTGATATCCGAATCGGCGGATATGCTTATCGCGTCAAAGAAAGCGATGTGGTGATTTATAATGCGGGCGTTTTGCATGACGAACGAGCCGACCCGAATTGCGGCATGTCTTTTTATAACTGCGGCATAAAAAATCTTAAGTTGCCGTGTTTGCCAGAAGGTCATCTCTTGCCGCACGACGTTAAGCCCGTTTTGCATTCTGGGGGCTTGTCGGAAGATATTCGTTCCATTTTCCATTTGCTTTTTAAACAAGTCGCAGAGAAAAAACTTTACGCTGCTTACGTCTGCAGGCATCTTCTTAAAGCTTTGCTTGTAATCTTGACTACTCAACTGCCGCAAGAAAAATTGATTCGCCGTGATAAGTTCGATGCGTCCTTTCAAGTTTGCAAGGCGTTCATTGACGAGCACTTCACGGAAAATATTTCTGTCGAGGAGCTGAGCAAGATTGCTAACATGAGCGTTTCGGGCTTCTCGCACCATTTTAAAAAAATTTTCGGGATTTCGCCGGGGCAATATCTGATTCGCCTTAAAATCGGTTTGGGGCAAAAGCTTTTAATCACGACCGACAAATCAATTACGGAAATCAGCATGAGCCTGGGCTACGACAACATCAGCCACTTTAATAATCAGTTTAAAAAGTTCGTCGGGGCGTCGCCGCAGAATTATCGCAAGCTCTGGTTGGGCAACGAGCAGTTCCAAAATCTGAATCACATTTACAACGAGCTGATGAAGCTTTAAGCAAGAAAAAAGACCGCGCAGGTTTTATCCACGCAGTCAGGAACTTGTCAGGCTTTGTGGGCGTCGTTAAATTATTCCCGTCACGGCATAAATCGCCAAGCAAATGAACGCGACCGAAGTTTTAAGCAACGTAAGGACAAAAACATCGTAATAAGATTCTTTGTGACTTAAGCCGCAGACCGCCATAAGCGTTATCAGTGCGCCCGAATGCGGCGGCGTGTCAATACATTCCGAGGCAAGCGCAACGATTCTATGCAAGACTTCTGGACTCATGCCGATTTGATTCGCCATTGCAAGCCATTGGTCGCCGAGCATACCCAAGGCAATCGTCTCACCGCCCGACGCTGAACCCGTTATCCCGCACATAATCATCGTCGTTATCACTGCCGAGCCTAAAGGACCGTCGCCGATTGAAACGTTTAGTAGAGCCTCTTTAATCATCTCGAAGGCAGGAACCGCCGCTACGACACAACCGAACGCATAGCACGAGGCAACATTCAAAATAGCCGCCATAGAACCAGTCGCGCCCGTGTTAATCGGGTGGACAATGCCGCCCTTCGCCGCCAGACATTTGCGCCCGATAATCGCCGCCGCTATACAGCTAAGAATCAATGCCGCGTTAATCGACCAAATCGCCTGCACCTTGCCGACGCTCCCAGCTAGCAAGCTCAAGTTAAGCGGAGCCATGCTGTCTAAGCTGTTAGCGTCCCAATGATAAGCCCAGCTCCAACCGAACGGATTACTGATGATTAAGTTCAGCACGATGACCATAACCAGCGGGATTGAAGACAACTTCCAATCGGGCAAGTCTTCGGCGGAGGAAGTGTCAGGCTCGTTCTTAAGGTTTGTGCCGTAGCCCTCGCCCGCCGCTTGAAGTTTCTTTGCACGGTAGCTCACCCATGCCCACGACATTACGAAGTACAGAGCCGCGCCGATTAAACCGAGTCCGATACCCGCCCAAGTCGTCGTGCCAAAGTAAGCGGTCGGGATTATGTTTTGGATTTGCGGCGTGCCGGGGATTGCGACCATGCTGTAAGTAAAGATTCCCATCCACAGCAAGCCCGGCAGAAGTCTTTTAGCGTAGTTGGCTTCCTTGAACAAAATCGCCGCGAACGGATACATAACGAACGCCACGACGAACACGCTTAAGCCGCCGTAAGTTAGCACGCCGCACCCGATTAGAATTGCTAAGATTGCTTTTTCCTTGCCGAGCGTCTGAACGATTTTGTTTGCGACTGACGCCGCAAGCCCGCCTTCTTCCATGATTTTGGCGAAGACTGCACCCAATAAAAACACGGGGTAATAAGTCTTGACGTATTCCGCCGCCTTTGTCATGTAAATTTCGCTGAAGACCGGCATTGGGTCATGTCCAGAACCGATTGCCGCAACAACCGCGAACAGAGGCGCAATAAAGATTATCGACCAGCCACGATACGCGAAGAAAATCAATAGCACCAAACTTAATGCAATCATTGTGATTCCCAAAGTTTTCCACCTCGTTTGAATTGTCTTTGCAACGATTTTATATCATTGACTTTTCGCAAGCAATAGTTCTACCCAAAAAATATTCAACATATCACAACAAAAAAACCTCCCGCGAACATTTACGGGAGGAAAGTTTATGTCATTGAAATGTTAGAGGTCAGATTAAAGGTTGTACTCCTTGCGAATCTCATCGACTTTAACGGGGCGATGTTCCTTAACGGATTTAGTAGCCGCCAAACCGATAAGCACAGGTTCCAAACCGTCTTGAGCCGTGACAGGCGTTTCAGTGTCGTTGACAATCGCCTCAATGAACTCGTCGACTTCGGTCGCATAAGCCATCATGTAGCGTTCAAGGAAGAAGAACATAGGCTTTTCAGCGGTGACGCCGTCTTTGTTGCTGTAAACCGCGTTTGAGTCGCTGTCATTGCTAATCGCCACGCAACCTTTATCGCCGAAGACCTCAGCGCGTTGGTCGTAGCCATAGCAGCAGGCGCGGCAGTTGTCGATAACCGCAGTTGCTCCGTTCGTGAGCTTGAGAGTTATAACGGCGGTATCAACGTCGCCCGCCTCGCCGATTGCCGGGTCAACGGTGATTGAGCCTTCAGCGTAGACTTCCTCGACCTCCGCGCCGGAGAGATAGCGCACCATGTCGAAATCGTGAATCGTCATATCAAGGAAAATGCCGCCCGAAACTTTGACGTAGCTAATCGGCGGGGGTTCGGGGTCGCGAGAGCTGATTTTGATAATCTGTTGCTTGCCGACCTTGCCAGCCTCCACAGCCTTACGGATTGCGCGGAAGTTGTGGTCGAAGCGGCGATTGAATCCAACTTGATACTTCTTGCCCGTCTCCTTGACGACGGCGAGGACTTCTTTAATCTTCTCAACGTCGTGGTCAATGGGCTTTTCGCAGAAGACGTGCTTGCCGGCGCGGAGAGCCTCAATCGACAGCGGGGAATGCTGGTCAGTCGATGCGCAAATCAGGACGGCTTCAATCTCAGGGTCGGCGAGAATTTCTTTGTAGTCTTTGGTCGTGTGTTCTACGCCGATTGACTTCGCCCAAGCCTCGGTTTTCTCGTTCATGAACGGGTCGGCAATCGTTTTAACTGTCGCGTGCTTGACGAACTTAGAAATGCTTTCGCCGTGCACGTGTCCGATACGCCCTGCGCCAATGATACCAACTTTAATCATTAAAACTCCTCCTTATTTTTGGCGAAGCTCCACGTAATCAAGGATAATCTTAACCGCTTGCTCCGTCGTGATGTTCGTGGTGTTAATCATCAAGTCATAGTTCTGCGGGTCGCCCCATGTCCTGCCGGTGTAGTAAGCGTAGTAGCTCTTGCGTTTCTTGTCCACGTCGAGCACGTCTTGGAACGAAAAATCTTTGTAAATTTCCTTAGCACGTTTGCGGCGGCAATCATCGTCAGCGTAAATGAAGAACGAGAAATGATTGGGCACGTCGCGCAGAATGTAATCGGCACAGCGACCAACGAAGACCGCCGATTCATCGCACTCGGCAAGCTCGCGGATAATCCTTGCCTGCTGAACGTACATTTGATTTTGACGGGGGACGCCTTGCCCGACGAGCGCACTGAGCGACGCTACAAAGTCGTTGGGCGTGTCGTAGGATTTTTCGATAACGGATTGAACGTCGTCGAAAGTGTCGAGACTTTCCGCCGCCGCCGCCACGATATTGCGGTTGTAGCACTTCATGCCCGTAGCTTTCGCGATGCCTTCGGCGATAGAAAATCCGCCGCTACCATATTGCCGCGTGATTGTGATAAATGTTTTTTCCTTCATGAAGAAAACCTCCTTTTGCTTGGAAGTCTATATCATATCGTGGGTAATTTCAAGCAAAGCTTTACAACTCGCCGCGAGCCTCGCGTGCTGCCAAGTCGTTCATAATTTGCGGATAAATCTTCTCAAGCTTCCACGCCCAGAGAATCAGCAGGATAACTACCCAGACGAAGATTGGCCCGTACTCGTAGAGGTGAATAATCATTTGAATTGCGCTATCAGGTTGCTCAACGGAACCCGTAGCCGACGAGACATAACCCGCCCATGCAAGCAAGTTAGTAAGGACAGCCGCCGTTAAGCCAGAGCCAACCTTCGTGCCGACGGAACCGCCGGAGAAGATTAAGCCTTCAATGCGCAGGTGGAACTTCCATTGCGCGTATTCGACAACGTCACCTAAGAAACCAAAGATAACCGAATTCAACGGAGCAAAGCCTACGCCGCGGATAAAGCAGCTGAAGACGACCCAGTTATAATCAAGCGGATTCGTCAGATAAATCAAGTGCCCGACGAAAGCAACCGTGATACCCATTAAACACATCTTGCGCTTGCCGAACTTCCTGAGGAGTATCGGACTCAAGACAATCTGACAGCCGACCATCGTCAGCGTCTCAAGCAGGAACAGGAAGCTAAACAACGTGTCGTCCATGAAGATATATTTGCAGTAATACGGGAGCATCGTGCCGGTTATGTAGAAGATAACGTTCTGCATCATCCAGATAGCCGCCGCCATCCAGAAGTATTGATTGAACGCCAGAGCCTTTAAGGCTTTGCCGACGGGCAGTTTGTCTTCCTTCTTGCGAGCCTCGATAACAACTTTCTCTTCGCACTTGTAGAAACAGAACAGGAGCATCAGCAAAGCGACGACTGCCCAAATACCCATGACTTTAACCCAAGCCATTTGGTCATCGCCGAAGACTTTAATAAGCGGGAGCGTAGCCGAGACTGCCAAAATCTTTCCGAACGGCGAGAGCGACATACGGACGATTGACAGCATGTCGCGTTCTTGTGAGGAACGAGTCATCATCGCCGATAACGAGCCGTAAGGCAGGTTCAGCATTGTGTAAACGACGGTCGTGCACAAGTTATAAGTCACGAAGATATACGCGAACTGCATCGTATCCGAGACGCCCTGCGGTACCGCGTAAATCAGGACGATTGAAATTGCGAACGGTATCGACGCCCATAAAATCCACGGGCGCGACTTGCCCCATTTGGAGTTCGTCTTCTCGACAAAGAATCCCATAATGACATCGGAGACGCCGTCAAAGCAACGGGATAAGAGCATTACAAGACCGACGGTTGCGGGATTGATTCCGGCGTAGTCGGTGTAAAAGAACGTCAGAATGGACATTGCGCCCCAAACGACGTTTTGCGCCGTGTCACCCAAGCCGTATGCTACTCGTGTTAGCCACGGCACTTTATCGCGCTCGTCTATTGCCATTGCTGCATTAAGTTCAGCCATTTTTATCACCTCTTAGTATTCAATCGCGAGCGGCTTGCCAGTCTGATAAGCTTTGGTCGTGGCGAAGGCAATTTGCGTGGACTTCGTGCCGTCGTAAACCGTGACATTTGGCTTGCGACCTTCGCGAACGCAGTTGATGAACTCTTGCATTTCGAGTTGATAAGCCTGCGCGAAACGTTCGGGGAAACCGCCGACGCATTCTTTAACCGCGCCGTGAGTGTCGTAAATCATGCAAAGATTCTTTTCGGGGACAGGACTAATCCTAAGCGTGCCTTCCGTGCCAACAATTTCCGTTTCGACGTGGTAGCCATGAGGAGCCGTCCTGCCGACGTGAACGAATCCGATTGCCCCGCTTGCGCATTTGTACATTGCCACGCCCGTTTCATCGTCGTTAGCGGCTTTGAATTCGGGGTGCTTGAAAGTCGCGCCCGCCGCGTAGACTTCTACGGGGTCTTCGCCGAGGAACCAGCGCATTAAGTCAATATCGTGAATCGCCATATCAATGAAGATGCCGCCCGAAGTCGGAGCAAACTTAATCGCGCCTTGAACGAGTGCTTCAGGGTCAATGCCCGTCGCCTTAACCATGTACGGCTTGCCAATCACGCCCGCTTGAATCTTTTCCATAGCATAAGCGTAGGACGGGTCAAAGCGACGCATGAAGCCCAGGAAGAAAACTTTTTCGGGGTGACGCTCGACCGCCGCCTCAGCCATCTTGCATTCCTCGACCGTGACGCCCAAAGGTTTTTCGCAGAAGACATGCTTGCCCGCGTCGAGAGCCTTAGCGATTTGCCCGCAATGAAGTCCGCTCGTCGTTACTATAGCTACCGCGTCAATGTCAGCCTTCAACATCTCGTCGAAGTCCGTAAAGGTTTGCTCGACCTTGAGATTGTCTCTCGCGAAGTCAAGCTCGGCAGGAACGATTGAACACGCCGCGACCAGTTGCGCACCGTCGACGCCCACCGACAAATTTTTTGCGTGAACTTTGCCCAAACGACCAAGTCCCGCAATACCAACTTTAACCATACAAAACCCCTCCAACATTTTTTTATAGCAAAAGGAACGGAGACAACCTCCGCCCCTGCGCTTTCTATTTAGAAGTCAACCCAAGCCGAATCATTGTTAGCAGACTTAACGCACTTTTCGACCCATTTGACGCCCGTGACGCCCGCTTCAATGCCCGGATACCAGAAGTCAATCGGCTTGCCCGCCTTGCAAAGAGTTATCGCCTTAGCAAACTTCGTGTAAATGTTGCTCCAAGCCTCGAAAAGCCCTTCCGGGTGTCCACCGCCGATTCTGTCGTCAGCCCGTGCACCTTCGTAGAGATAACCCGCGCCGCGTTGAAGAACTGCCGGAGCTTGACCTTGCACTTGATAGGCTAATTGATTCGGGTGTTCGGCGTCCCAAGCTATCGACGCCTTCTCGCCGACGATACGGAACGTAAAGCCGAAATCCGCACCCGCATTGACGCTACTCGACCAAATGTAAGCAATCGCGCCGCTGTCGTATTCCATAATCGTCATCGCGTTATCTTCAAGGGCGCGACCCTCTACGAAACTTTGACGGGTGCACATCAGACGCTTAATTTTGAGTTCGGGCAAAATGACTTCGCTAAGGTAAAGCGGGTGCGTTCCAACGTCGCCGATAACAAACGACGGACCAGATTTTTTCGGGTCGACACGCCACGCCGCCGCGCCAGATTTTTTCTCGACGGGGGCAGAGTTGCCGCCGTGCGCGAATTGCATTTGAACGATACGAATCTTGCCTAAATCGCCGTTTGCAACCATTTGCCGAGCCTGCTCAATCATTTGATGCCCCGCGTAGCCGTAGGAAATGAACATAACCTTGCCGCTCTTCTCGACGAGTGTTTGAAGTTCTTCGGCTTGCTCAACCGTGAAGCACAACGGCTTTTCGCAGTAGACATGAAGTCCAGCCTCCAGAGCCGCCTTAGCAATCTCGAAATGCGTAAAGTTCGGCGTGGCGATTGAAACTGCCTCCACTCCGTCAGCGCGTTTAGCCTCCGCCGCGATAAGTTCCTTGTAATCGCTATAACAGCGGTCGGGGTCGACGTGCAAATTTTTCCCGAAGTCCTTGCCGCGTTCGGGATTTATATCAAACGCCCCCGCGACGAGTTCAAAGTTAGCATCGCGAAGAGCCGCGCTCCTGTGAATGTAGCCAATCTGCGAGCCGCGCCCGCCGCCAATCATCGCCCAACGAATTGGACGTTCTGCAATTTTTTCGCCGTTAATCATGTCAATCGCTCCTCACTCAAAGCCCAAACTCTTAAGATAGTCGACGCTCTTTTTAACGTCGCGCAGACTCGTCGCCACATTGCGCGGGTCGCGTTCCTGTTCAATTGTAATATAGCCCGCGTAGTGAATTTCTTCCGTCAAGAGCTTATAAATCGCGGGGTAATCCAAAATGCCCTCGCCAATCGGACACATGGAACCCTTGCCGCAACCTTCAAAGAATCTGATATGCTCGTTCATGACTTCGTTATAAATCTTGCCGTTAATGTCCTTGAAGTGCACGTAGTCGAGGCGGTCGGCGTATTTGCGGAGCCACTCGACAGGATCCATCTGCGAATATCTCAAGTGTCCAGTGTCCAAGCACAAGCCCACAACGTCAGCGGGTAGGTCAGCCATAACTTTATCAATCTCGTCAGCGAACTCAATGTAGCCGCCCGCGTGCGGGTGCACCACTGCCCGAACGCCCCATTTCTTAGCCGCCGCCGCAATGCCGCGAATATGATTCATCATGCGTTGCCAATCTTCCTCGGAGAGGCGCGGAGCCTTGTCGGGGTGCCCTGCCGCAAAGTCGCGTTCGTCGTGTCCCCAATCCATAACCGTTAGATAAGGAGTTGGATAGCGTTGCCCGTCTTCGCGCTTGAGCGGCGGGAGTTTCGTGATAATCGCGCAAATGTCGTCTACTTGCTTTAAGACGGGCTGATAATTTTCTTCGGCGAGCAAGTTATCAAAGATTGTACCCGCCACGATTGAGATTCCGTTCTTGCTAAGCTCCGCGCTGACAACGTCAATGTCCAGTGGCAAGAACCCGTAAGGACCAAGCTCAATCGCTGAGAATCCCGCTTGCCCTGCCTCTTGCAAAACCTTTTTCCACGATGGCAAGTAGGGATTCTTCACGTCGTCGACGCCCCAACAGCACGGTGCGCCCGTTATGTGTATCGCCATCTCCTTCACTCCTTCAATCTTTATTATATATATTATAATTGTTTCCCGCGAACTTTCCTAAGATATTTTGGCGAATTGTTTGTAAAGCAGGGGCAACTTTTCTAAAAATATTCCACGCTAAACTATAAATTCTTGCGAGCAATAAAAAACGCTGTCACTTAGTCCAGCGTTTGCGATATTCTCGCGGCGTCATCTGCATAAAGTCTTTAAACACGTTTTGGAAATAATTCGAGTTATTGTAGCCGACACTCAAGGCAATCCGAGTTATGGTCATGTTCGTGTTGATTAGAAGATTTTGAGCCTCGCCGAGCCGACGGAGGATAACATAGCGCATGGGAGAAATTCCAATCTCCGCTTTAAAAACTTTCGCGAGGTTGTAGACGTTGGCACCGACGGCGCGGGCAATGTCTTCTAGCTTGATGTTTTCCGTGTAGTGTTCGTCGATGAAATCTTTGACAAGAGAACTCAGCGTAGGTTCTTTTTCTCGGCGGGGTTGCCCGTGAGTTTTAATCAGAGTACAGATTTTTGCAACAAGGGCAAGGGAAAGAAGGTTAGCAGTCTCTGCGCCGCTCGGTCGATAGCTTTCACGCTCAATAGCTCGGAAGATGTTCAAAAGTTCGTCGAAGTATTCACCGCTCGGCAAAATCGGCAAATACTCGTCGGGTAAGATTTTATTCACAGAAAGATTGGCGAGTTTTAAATTGCTGATAGCGACGCAGTAAGAGGAAAGGTCGTTGCCAGAGCCGCCGAACTCGTCATGAACGGTGCTACTGTTATAAAGAATCAAATCGCCCTTTTTGGCAGTGTACCGTTCGCCGTCGATTATGAAAATGCCCGCGCCGTCGTCCACAATCAAAATCTCGACAAGGTTTTTATGTTCGTGCATACTTCGCGGCATGGTCGTCACGTCCGCCCCGACGTTGCAAATATATTCCAAACGCGGCGTGTAACCTCCGCCAAAGACCGACCGATAATTCCGCTCTACGAAGTATTGAAGCATATTTATCGCCTCTTGGTATTTATTTTATCTATTATAAATTTTTGCGAAGGCTTTTCCTAAAAGAATTTGGCTATTTTTAATGGTAAGGAGAGAGCTTATCGGGCGAAACTATAACTTCTTGCAAGAACTTCCCGCCTAAAAAAAGAACGACTCACAAAGCCGTGAGCCGCTTTATATTTGTTGGATTAGGGTCAGGTTAAGTTACTTGTAGAAGTCGGGACGTTCCTTGAAGACAATGGGAACGATTTCGCCGGTCTCTTGAGCCTTGACCAGAGCATCAGCCGTGCAGGTTGCAAGGTAGCCGTCCCAAGCATTTGGTCCACTCACAACGCCGCGTGCCGCCTCGTTTACCCAGTCTTGAACTTCTTCGTCGTAGGCGTCGTGGAAGCGGACAAAGCAATCAGTATCAATCGTCGTGGAGACTTGCGCGCCCTTGCGATAGCTCGGATACAAAGGTTGCGGCATTTTAATCGCGCCGTCTTCGCAGACTACTTCGCAGTTGATGTCGTAACCGAATTTGCAGTTGACGAAAACTTCATCATCGACGCAAATCCCGTTCTTTGTGCGGAGCAACATTATCTGCGGGTCGTAAAGGTGGTCGGCGGCGTACTTGGTCTTGCGCGGGAAGAGAACTTGCGCACTGACGAAATCATCATTAACGAGCCAGTGGATAACGTCAATCTCGTGAATGGCAGTATCGTCAACAGCCATGCGAGTTGTATAGCTGTCGGGCACGACGGGATTGCGGTGCGTGCAATGAACCATCAAAGGTTCGCCGTATTCGCCGGACTGAATCGCGGCTTTGACTTGACGATAGCCCTTGTCGTAACGGCGCATGAATCCGAGCTGAATCAGATGTTTGCCCGATTTAATTTCAGCGTCGATAACTTCCAAACAATCCGCCGCCGTGGTGCAAAGGGGTTTCTCGCAGAAGATACGCTTGCCGACCTTTATGGCTTCGAGCAAGCTTTCTTTATGGGCAAAGCCGGGGCTGACGATGAAAACTGCCTCAACGTTCGGGTCGTTGATTAGGTCTTTGCCGTCGCTGTAAATTTTGCAACTTTCGCCAGCGAATGCTTGACCCTTTTGAGCCAGAGCCTCGACCATGTCGGCGACTGCTACGACTTTTGCGCCCTGCGTGCGTTCCGTGATTCTTTTGATGTGGTCGCGTCCCATGCCGCCGCAACCGATTACTCCTACGTTAAGCATGTTGTTGCCTCCTTAAAAATTCCTCTTGATGACGTTGAGGGCGTGCTCCTTGCCGAGCCTGTAAACGTCGTTGGGGTTCATGCGATAATATTCGGGGCGGAACAGTTCGACCGAGACCACGTCTTGCGCCCAACCGATTTTCTTTAGCGTCTGGAATATCTCGTCGAGATTAATGCAACCCGTGCCCGGCCAAAGCCTGTCTTCGTCGAGCAACGCGCCTATCGGGAAGTCTTCCGTGTCGTTCAAGTGCACTATGAAAATTTTCTTGCCGTCGGCTTTAGCCAAGTCGTCAATCTTAGAGTCCATGCCGTGGAAGTGGAAGCAGTCCAAGGTTATGCCCACGTTAGGAAGGTCGACTGCTTGAATAATCTCGTAAGCCTCGCCGAACGTGTTAATCGAGGCGGCGGGGTGTCCGATGAACTCAACCGAAACCCGCATACCATAAGCGGCGGCGATATTGCCCATTTCCTTTAGGCAGGCGATTGCGGACTTGTGAATTTCCGAGCGCGTGACTTTCTTAAGTTCAACGGTCGGGACGGTGATTACGGTTTTGCAACCGATTTTCTGACCCCATTCGCACATTTGCTTGAGTTCGTCTTTGATTCCCTGCCAGCCTTCCGCCGAACGATTGTTGAAGAAGCACAGCGTGTTAAATGCAAGCGGTTCAATGTTGTGCGCCTTGAAGAACTCCGCCAATTCGTCAATCGAGTGGTCGGCGAGGTAATCGCGCATCCTATCCATCGTCCGCGGCTCTATCATGTCGTAGCCGTACTTTTCCGCAAGCAAGATATCTTGTTCCAGATTCATTGCCTGGCAGTTCAGAGCCGTTGCCTCGTTCATGCTAAGTTTCATCTGTTAAGCCCTCCTCTTTTCTAGTCCCAGTTTTTAATTATTATAGCCGCCGTGCCGCTCCTTTGCTTTAATGATTCTGCTTAAAATCCTCGCCGATTGCGCCGTTCTTGTCCCCGCGTTTGTACTTTTTTGCGTTTACTAAAAGAAACTACCCCTCGAAAGTCGAGAGGTAGTCTTTTATCTTTATTTAAAAGAATTCGTTTATTTGCTGAGGAGTTCGCGTTTGATACGGTCGAGGGCTTCGGGGGCTTGCTTGTCCATTTTTTCGGGGAAGCCAAAATAACTGACGCAAATGATATTGTCGCCGCCGACCTTGGGAGCATCGGGCTTGAGTTGTTTATTTGCAAAGTCCATCTCGCGGAGCGTCTCAAAGATGCCGTCGAAGTCAACTTCGCCCTCGCCCATAGCCGTATGCTGATGAATCGTGTAATCCGCTTTGCCGCGTCCATTGAGCCACGGTGGATTGACGATATAGCGGCAATCGATTGTCTGATTCCAAGTGTCAGCCAAAAGGACATGCGTCAATTCGTCGCCCGCATAGCGAAGCATGTGCCGAACGTCGCCTTTGCCTTGGTCGTAGAAGAAACCGTGACTTGCCGAGTAAACGTAGCCGAGGTTCTTTGAACGGAACGATTTGACGATGTCGCAAGTTTCGTCGTTGAGTTCGCAGAAGTCATACGGGTGCGATTGAATCTCGACGCGCAGACCTTCCCGCTCGATTATCGGCAGAAGCTCTTCCATTGAACGGAAGAACATGCCGTTGCAAATTTCCTGCTGATTGGGGTCGCCGCTGAATTCGGTATTGATGACGGGCACGCCCATGTTGACGGCGATTTCAATGATTTTCTTCCAGTTGGCGACGGCATGTTTCCTTTGCTCTTCGGTAGGACCAGACCAGCGATAAACCACGATGAACGAAGAAATTTCTACGCCCGTTTCCTTGAGAGCCTGACGATATTCCGCCTCGCACTCTTTGGAGAACAGCGGGTGCTTGTAGAACGGATTGATGCGCGGGTGCGGCGATTGCTCAATGTACTTGTAGCCCCAGTCGGCGACCTTGTGCACGTAATCGCGAATGCTCATTTGTTTGGCGAGCACGTCCACATCAAACGCTATTTTCATCTGTAACATCTCCTTTGATTATCTTTTGGTAAGGTAAAGTTATCACACGGCAAAAACATTGTCAATACTACCCAATAAATTTTAGCATTATGTGCAAAACGGGAGATTAAACTTTTAATCGCGTAGCATATGTGATTCAGAGTGGCAGAAAATGGCAAAATTGCCGTCAATCGCTCAAACGTGACAATCACGCGGCGATTTTTAGTTTTTTGCACCGAAATCGGGTTGGACGGGCTCATTTTTCTTGCCGAGTTACAAAATTTCTTTTACAATCGCGGCAACACAAGGGAGAAAATTTCGGAGGAGGCAAAAAAGAGATGACACCCGTTGAACGAAGAATCCTAATCAAAGTCTCGACGATGTACTACCTCGAACACATGAAGCAGACCGAAATAGCCAAACGCCTCGGAGTGGAACGCACGACCATTAGCAAACATCTAAAGCGGGCTCTCGACCAAGGAATCGTAACCATAACCGTTGCCAATGAAAATTTCGAGGACATTGAATCGGCAATGGAAAAGCGTTTCGGCTTAAAGGAATGCTTTATCGTCCCGAAAAGCTATGACCTTTTGGCAGTCAAACAAGCGATGGGCAATGCGGGCTTGCAACTCCTCCGCCGAATCGTATCGAACAAGCAAGTAATCGGTTTGGCGTGGGGCACCTCGATTAGGGAGCTCACCCGCTACGCTCAAAACTCAAAGCTCCCGCAGATTGACGCAGACTTTGTTCCGCTCGACGGCGGTCCAGAGAACATTGACAGCGAATTGCACGTCAACACCCTTTGCTACGAGTTGTCGCGGGCGTTCGGCGGTCGTTGCCATTATATTTACGCGCCAGTCATCACGCGCACGGCTGAAATCCGCAACGCCATTGTGCAAGACGCCAACTACGAAAAAATTTCCGACTTCTGGAAGAGACTGGACATAGGGCTTGTTGGTATCGGTGCCCCGGTTAAATCGTCGAACTTAGTTTGGATGGGCGAATTCGGGCGGCAGGCGATTGAATCACTTTCAAGGACGGGCACGGTTGGTGAAATTTGCTCGGTCTTCTTCGATAAGAACGGACGCGAAGTCAAAACGGATTTCTCTGACCGGATTATCGGCGTCGACCTCGATACGCTCCGCAACTTGAATTACTCAATCGGTATGGCGGCGTCGCGTGAAAAAGTTCCGGCGATTATGGGCGCGTGCAAGGGGCAAGCGATTAACGTCCTCATAACCGACGAACAAACCGCTAAGATTATGCTTAACGAGTAAGGAGGGCTTCGACGTGTTAGGATACTTTGTAGCGTTGGCAGTCGTCGTTTGGATAGCGCAGACGGTCTTGGGCTTTTGGCAGTTTAAGAAGTTCAATCGGCACCTAAAGGACTTGCGCAAGCTCGGACGGGTTGCAATCGGCAGGGCACGCGGATACTTTTCGGCGGGCGTTTTAATCCTGTTCGTTATCGATGACGAGTGCAGAATCCTAAAAGGCGAGATTATGGAAGGGCGCACGGTTTTTGCAGGCTTCAAACCTTTTGATAACTTCAACGGCTTGACGCTCTTTGAGCTAAGCGACGACCTTTGCAAGAGCATGAAACTTTCTCTTCAGCAGGGAATAGCGGTTATGTCGGCTCAAAAGGAATACGAGAGCTATAAATTCATGAAGACGCAGGAGAATCTTGCAGTTAGCTAGACGATTAACGGTTGAGGGCTAAGCGCGCAGTCTTCAACCTTAATCCATAGATTTAAAAGTTTTTCTAGGAGGGAATTTTATGGACACATTGGTATCTTTCGCCCAAGCGTTTATCGGGCTGTTCAATCGCGGCGGTGAGACTTTGGCAGGTTGGGTATCTGGCATCATTCCGACGCTTATCGTCCTGCTCGTCGCCATGAACGCAATAGTTAAGATGATTGGTAACGAACGAATCGAAAAGTTCGCGGGCGTCTGTGCGGGCAATCCTCTTTCACGCTACATCGTCCTGCCCGTTATCGGAACGTTCTTCTTCTGCAACCCGATGACTTTATCCTTAGGCAAGTTCCTGCCCGAATTCTACAAGCCCAGCTATTATGCAAGTGCTTCCGGTTCCTGCCACACGCTTAACGGCATGTTCCCGCACATCAACCCCGGCGAATTGTTCGTTTATCTGGGCGTGGCAAACGGTATCACAACTTTAGGACTCAAC
>JAFQZB010000155.1 GCA_017406175.1 Selenomonadaceae bacterium
ATCGGGACTGCCGGAGAGTGCGGGGAAATCAGAGTGCGAAGTCACATTAACGCCGTTATCGAAGAACGATTTCATCGGATAACTTTTGTCGCCCATGCCTTCGGGAACCATGTCGGGCAAAACTTTTTGAACTTCGTCTTCGACATGATGCCAAAGCATTCCGGAGGTAACGTAGATATTGTGATCCGCCATGCGCTTATAATCCGGTTGAAAAACTTGGTGCACGTGGACAAGGGTGTTGCGTAGTTCATCTTTGCCGCCGTTGATGTATGCGTTGACGACGCGATTTATCGCCTTATTGCCCATCGTGTGTATGTGCATGGTCAAACCGCTTGAATTTGCCTTGCGCGTAATATAGGTAACTTCATCTTCCTCCCAGTTGGCGATGCCTTGCCGTCCGTCGGGATAGGGCGGCTCAACAAAGCCCGTACCGGTTTCAACCGTGCCGTCCATGAAGAGTTTTACCCAGTTGGTTTTCACGTGCTCGGACGCGTATTTTTGAACCTCAAGCGATTTTGCCAAATTCTTATCAATGTCCATCCAGCTTTCCAGTTCATAAGTCAAGCCCAAGACGAAATGCATATCGCCCGCCTTGTCCATCTGTTGCGCGGCTTTGAAGTAACTTTCATTGAAGAAATAGTTACCCCAGCCGTCAAGATACATGGTGTAGCCTTCCGACAATAAATGCTGCTCGATGTCAAGCAGAATTGTTTTCGCCAAGTCGACGGAAAAGAGGTTGTCATTGTCCAAAAATGAGCGCGTGTAAGTTCCTGCCTGTTCCTTGAGAAAACCGGTAGGCGTGCCGTCGTCACCAAAAACAATTTCGCCGCCGCGAACTTCTTTTTTGAGTACGGTGCCGTCTTGCGTCATGATTCCGGCGTTGACAAGTGCAAGCGTATTCACGAGAGCTTTATGACCTTCCTCGTCGGCAAAGTACATGGGAATATCGTTGCAAATTTTATCCAAATCTTGACGAGTAGGCATATTTTTTTCAAAGAGCAGGACTTGCCAGCCGAAACCGAAGATAGCCTTTGCTCCGTTTTCTCTAGCCTTCTTGACTGCGGCGGGAACATTTTCAGTCAAAAATTTTTCTGGAGTGATTTCTCTGTTAATCGCCGTTCCGACCTTCGGAATGCCGTGACCGATAGAATAATGCGCGTGACCGTTGCCGCAAGTAGGCATTACAAGCCCTTTTCCGGTATAGTCGATAACTTCCGTCTTGCCTTCTTCGATAAAGGCTTGAGCCCCCGCCTTGTCGCCGACGTAGATGAATTTGCCGTTCTTCACAGCGAACGCCTCGACAATTTGGTTGTCTTCGGAAGTAAAAATTTTGCCGCAAACGACAAGATCTGCTACGCTGTTTTTCATGGTAATTCCTCCTAAAATTTTATTTTTCGCGGGTATAAACCCATTCGCCGCCAATCATGGTGCCGAGAACTTTTGCTTTGTTAATGTCTTCTGGTTCGCAAGCGGTGATGTCAGAATCGAGAACAACTATATCCGCTTTTTTGCCGACGGTGATACTGCCGAGCGTGTCTTCGCATTTGAATTGATACGCGCCGTTCAAAGTCGCCGCTTTAATCATCTGTTCGACCGTTACACGCTCCGACGGATTCAGCAAAGTTTCGGGTTCGCCGGGAACTTGACGAATTACGGCAGTTTGTATTCCGTTCGTCGGTCTTAGGTCTGCCGTAACAGGGTAGTCAGTGGCTTGAGTTACAACAACGCCCTTGTCAAAAAAAGACTTCATCGGGTACTGACTTTCTGCGCGTTTTTCGCCGAGATAAGGTACCGACAATTTTGTATGATAATTTGGTTCCTTGACAAACCAATAGGGATTCGCCACCGCCACGACGCCGAGTTTCGCCATGCGGTCAATATCAGCTGGATCTACAATTTGCAGGTGAGTGAGTGCACTGCGGTTATCGGGGGTAGTACCAGCCTTTTCAAAAGCATTCAAAGCTTCAGCTATGGCACCGTCGCCGATTGTGTGAATGTGCATTGTAATATCCAGCTCGTTGGCTTTTTTCACCGTGGCGGCTAAGGTGTCTGGGTCAAAGCGCAACAAACCGCGATAGCCGTCGTTACGGTTGCTGTACGGTTCTTTAAGGTAAGCCGTCGCGCTTTCTACAACGCCGTCGAGCAAAATTTTGATGTTATCCACAGCGAATCTGTCACCTTTAAATTTTTCCCGACACTTAACTCCATTTTCCACGTCAGCGACAGGATTTTTATCGCCAAAGACTTGATAGCCGCCGTGCACGCGAAGCTTCAATTTGCCTTCGACGTCCAGCTGATGATAAGCTTCCATGACGTTTTCCGAGCCGTAATCGTAATTTACCATGGGATCGAAAGTCATCGTCACGCCGATAGAAAGGAATACGTCTTGATAAGCCAAAAGAGCCTTCTTGTACTCCTCAACCGTGAAGTGATACAGCAAGTCATTAAAATAAATGCTTGTGCCTTCGCGGAAACAACCTGTCGGATTTCCTTCAGCGTCGCGGACAATCACGCCGTCGGCAATATCGGGCGTATCTTTGGTAATATTTTTGAGTTTCATCGCGGCGGAGTTCAACCAAAACGAATGATGCCCGTAATCTATCATCGCAACGGGCTTGTCGGTTAAGTCGTCAATCATTGCCGCCGTCGGACCGTCCGTTCCAAAAGTTGCGTCGTCCCAGCCCATTCCTTGAATCTTATCCATTTCGGGATGTTCCGCAATGAAATCTTTGAGCCGTTCGCGAATCTCATCAAGCGTTTTGCAATCGTTCAGCTTGCACATGAGCAACATTTTTGAGCCGCCGAGGTTACCATGAGCGTGACCGTCGACAAAACCGGGCAAAATTAGACCGTCTTCGTAACGTTCTTCCTTTGTGCCGTCTCCGACGAAAGTTTTTGCGCCATCAGAATCACCAATGTAAACAAATTTCCCGTCCGTAATCGCCACCGCTTGAGCTTTGGGATTTTTTTCGTCGACGGTGTAAAAGTTGCCGTAGATAACTCTATCTGCCAATCTTTTCATTTACATTCCTCCAGAAGATAATTTTTTTGCATTATCTTACCTTTTTTTTCGTCAAGCAAGGGGGGTTCCAGAATGTCACCCCATGTTCGGCAACAAAATTATTGTTTTCCGCAGATTTTCCATTTGAGTTAAGGGATACCCCCTTTCATAAGGAAGGTTCTTACCTCCACTGAACAAGTCGCACAGCAATCAAAAAAGCCCCCGCCGTCAATCGACAGGAGCTTGAGAGTTCTTTAATTAATCGGGCATATCACATCATGCCGGGCATACCGCCGCCCATGCCACCAGCCATAGGAGGTGCAGGAGGTTCGGGCTTATCTGCGACCAAAGTTTCAGTCGTCAAAATCATTGCCGCAATCGACGCCGCATTTTGCAGAGCCGAACGAACGACCTTAGCCGGGTCAACGATACCAGCCTTAATCATGTCGACGTATTCATTAGTCAGCGCGTTGAAGCCGACGCCCTTATCCGCCTTCTTGACAGCCTCAGCCACGACGGAACCTTCTTGACCAGCGTTGTTAGCGATTTGGCGGACGGGTTCTTCGATTGCGCGTTTGACAATCTCGACGCCAACTTTAGCATCGCCCTCTGCCTTAACGTCATCAAGCGCGGGCAGAATATCAATAAACGTGGTGCCGCCGCCAGCAACAATGCCTTCCTCGACAGCCGCACGGGTTGCGTTCAATGCGTCTTCAATGCGCAGTTTCTTTTCCTTCATCTCGACTTCGGTAGCCGCGCCGATTTCGATAACCGCCACGCCGCCCGCCAACTTCGCGAGACGCTCTTGAAGTTTCTCTTTATCAAAGTCACTCTTCGTGTCAGCAATCTGCTTGCGAATCTGAGCGACGCGGGCTTTAATCTCATTCTTGTCGCCGCTACCTTCAACAATCGTGGTTTCCTCTTTGGTTGCGCGGATTTGGCGTGCATGTCCCAGGTCAGCAAAAGTCACGCTGTCAAGTTTGCGTCCGAGTTCTTCGCTGATAACTGTGCCGCCCGTCAAGATTGCAATGTCTTCGAGCATAGCTTTGCGACGGTCGCCGAAGCCAGGAGCCTTAACCGCAAGAGCCTTGAACGTGCCACGGAGTTTATTAACAACGATGGTTGCGAGTGCTTCGCCGTCAACGTCTTCCGCTACGATAACGAGCGATTTGCCCTGCTTAACAACCTGTTCGAGAATCGGCAGAATGTCTTGGATTGATGAAATTTTTCTGTCAGTCAAGAGTATATACGGGTCATCAAGAACAGCTTAGATCG
>JAFQZB010000156.1 GCA_017406175.1 Selenomonadaceae bacterium
AATCTCTGCGCCGCCCCCCGCGATAGCCTCAAGCCCCGCCGCCTTCAATCGGGTAAGAATTTCTTCGACGCTCAAGCCGGAAATGTTCGCGAAGTGCTGAACTTCAACGCCCGTGAAGCCTTTGATATGCAGGCGCGGAAATTTCTCGTGGAGGACTTCAACAAAGCTCAGGTAGTGTTCAAAGCTCCAAGTCGGGTGCAAGCCGCTGACGATATGCAAGCCGGATAAGTGCGGGTCGCGGCTCGCCTCGGTGACAAGTTTAATCGCGTCGTCAATCGTCATGGCGTAGGAGCCTTTATCGCCGACGCCGCGCCCGAATGCACAGAACTTGCACCGCGCCGCGCAGATGTTCGTTAAGTTCACGTGGCAGTTGACGTTGTAATAAACACGCTCGCCGCAAATTTTCTTCCTTACGTAATCCGCCAAAGCTCCAAGCCAACTAAGCTCATTGCAGGCAAATAAAATCTCCCCGTCCTCACGACTAAGACGCTCGCCGCTAAAAACTTTCCGTTCAATCCTCTCAAGCTCTCCTCTTACAAACAAACTTTTTCCCCCCGTTCTATTAGTCGCGAACATTTTACCGCGCCGCGCAGATTGTTGCAAAAAAATTTTTTCCCCAAAAAAGCTTGACAAAGGGGCATTGAGGGGGGGGATAATAAGCGGGAAAATTTAGCTTTAAGGAGGGCGACATGAAACTTTCCCGCTATAACTTTTTGAGGCAATACGACGACGCCACGATTTTTTTCAATGCGACGACTTGTGCGCTTGCCGTGGTCGACGAAAATTTCTTGCGCGTAGTCGATGACGTGAAGAATAATTCTTACGTTGAAAAGAATTACGACGCGCAGTTAATTGCCGACATGAAAAGTTCGGGCTGTCTGATTGAAGACGACGTTGACGAATTGGAGCGGCTGGAGTTTTATCGCAACCTCGCTAAGTATGACATGACCAATTTCGGCCTGACGATTGCGCCGACGCTTGATTGCAATTTCCGTTGCAAGTACTGTTACGAAACGCACCCTAAGGGCAAGATGAGCTCGGAGACTCAAGAGGCGTTGATAAAGTTCGTCGAGAGTCGCCTTGAACGGGCGAAGAAATTTTCCCTGACGTGGTATGGCGGCGAACCTCTCCTTGCCAAAGAAATTGTTTACGCGCTGTCCGAAAAGTTTCTTGAGCTCTGTGAAAAATATTCCATTGATTACGACGCCTTCATCATAACCAACGCGAGCTTGCTTGAGGATTCGGACGCTGAACTTTTCAAGAAATATAAAATCAACGGTGCGCAGATTACTATCGACGGCGTTAAGGAATTGCACGACAACCGCCGCCGCGCCATTACGGGCGAGAGTACTTTTGACCGACTGATTGACCGCGTTAATCTTCTGCTTAATAACGGCTTATCCGTGGTTGTCCGAATCAATATCGACAAAGAAAACATTGCCCACGTCGATGAGTTGCTTGACGTTCTTGTTGAGCGAATTGATAAGCACGAGAAGTTAAAGATTGACTTCGGGCAGGTGTCGCCGTTCAATGATGTTTGCAAGTCGATTGAGGGCGATTGCTACAACAATGCGCAATTCGCTGACGTTATGTTGCCGCTGTATGAAAAAGTCTTGGCGCGGGGTTTTACCGTGAACAAGATGGCGGCGTATCCTATTCCGCGTGTGAATTTCTGCTGTGTGGACTATGCAAATGAATTCGTAATCGACAATCGCGGCGAACTCTATCGCTGTTGGAATCATGTCGGCAACTTAAAGTATTCAAGCGGCAACGTTAATGATGACGATAAACTTACGTTGGAGAAAAATTATTTGTCGTGGATACAATGGAACCCGATTAGGCATCCGAAGTGCCGCGAGTGCTCTTGCTTGCCGATTTGCATGGGCGGTTGCCCCGAAGCAATGAGAACTTCAAACGACGGACAACCTGTTTGCGGAACAGTCAAATATAATTTTGAGAAGGTCATAGAATGTTTTTATGAGCGTCTAAAAGGGGCGATTTCAGATTGAGAATCAAAGGTACTGGAATGTACACGGACGCGACCGGCAAAAGTCATAGAGTCCTGGGTTTTTGCGATTTGACAGAAGCTAAAACATTTCAAGAGTTAAAGGTATCGGGTAAGCTCTCATTTGAAAAGATTTCTTGCGATGAAGTTAGCGTTTCAGGAAAATGTGAGGGCGGCTCAATCGCCGCGCAGAATTTGAAAGTTTCGGGGACGTGTAATGGCGATTCTATTATCGCGAAAAATTTTTCTGTAAGCGGCAAGGTCGAAGTTAATTCGCTAACAGTTGAACAAACACTGAGAATATCTGGCAAGCCGCAGATTGATTCTGTGACGGCTGATGAATTGATTATCGCCACGCGCAGTGGCTTTCTCGGTGATGTCAAATGCCGCAAGATAAGAATATTCGACGACACGGATAAAATATTTGGAAAAGGCTTCGCCGAATATTTATCAAGCAGTTCACGTGTTCAGGTAAACAACATTGAAGCGGATACCGTTGCTTTGGAAAATTGCACGGTTGAAGTTATAAGGTGCAAAGACGCTTTTATCAATTCGAATTGCGCCATTGAAAAATTGTTTGTTTCGGGTGAATGTAAAGTCTCCGCCAATTCAACTGTAGGTGAGACGATTCGCACGTAAAAATTTTAGGAGGTATTCACTATGAAATTTTTAGTTAAGCCTGTCAGTATGAAAAGAGTTTTGATGGCATGCATATGCGCGGGCAAAGCTTGTAGTTGTGATTCCTTTTCCATATGGCCGTTTTAGAAAGTTTCTGCTGGGATTTTGAACAATCAAAAAGTCGAGAGCCTTTAAAGACTCCCGACTTTTTTGTTGCAGAGGAAAAATACTTTTACAAGGCACCGCCAGCAGAAGCGACGAGATAAGCAACAGCTGCACCGACGAGAGGACCGACAACCGGAACCCAAGCATAGCCCCAATCGGAGCCGCCTTTACCGGCAATGGGCAGGATAGCATGAGCAATGCGCGGACCGAGGTCACGAGCGGGATTCATAGCGTAGCCCGTGGGACCGCCGAGCGATAAGCCCAATGCCACAATCAAGATACCAACCAGATAAGGACCAAGCCCCGGAGGAATTGCGCCGACAGGTTTGCCGAAAATCATCCAGATAACGAACATAAGGAAGAACGTCGCGATAGCCTCGCACAGGAAATTTGCAATGGGACTGCGGATGGCAGGAGCCGTAGCAAAGACGCCGAGTTTTGCGGCGGGGTCTTCAGTCTCTGCCCAGTGCGGAAGGTATGCCAGCCAAACTAGAGCCGAACCGACGATTGCGCCGGCGATTTGAACGGCGGAAGTTGCCAAAAATTGTGCGGGGGTGTAAATGCCGACCATAGTCTTAGCGAGCGTGACGGCGGGATTTAAATCGCCTTGGGGAGCACCGAGCGTCGTGGCAGTGAAGACGCCGAGCGTAACTGCAAATCCCCAGCCGAACACTATACAAATCCAGCCGGCTCCTTGACCTTTGGATTTAGTCAGCGTCATGTTCGCGCAGACGCCAGCACCAAAGACAATCAGAACCATTGTCCCCATAAATTCGCCGAATAAATTATCCATGAATAATACCTCCTCAAGGAGACGGGAGGCGAGTTCCCGTCCCCGAAAAGTTTTTTAAGCCTTGAAACTGTTAATCGTCAGAGAGCCAATTCATTGCGTGTTTAACCGCCTTGCGCCAGCCTTTGTAGAGCGCGTCAGCCTCGTAGCGTTTCATCTCTGGCTCAAAGCGCGTTTCGAGTTGCCACGCAGATTTAAGCTCGTCTTTATTCTTCCAGACACCGACTGCCAAGCCCGCCAGATACGCCGCGCCGAGAGCAGTAGTTTCGACGATTTGCGGACGGTCAACGGGTACGCCCAGTAAGTCAGCTTGGAATTGCATCATCAGGTTGTTAGCGGACGCGCCGCCGTCGACCTTGAGCGCGGAAAGTTTATTGCCGCTGTCAGCCTCCATTGCCTCCAGCACGTCGCGAGTCTGATAAGCAAGGCTATCGAGCGTGGCGCGGACAATGTGAGCCTTAGTCGTGCCGCGAGTCAAGCCGATAATCATGCCGCGAGCGTTCATATCCCAATAGGGCGCACCGAGTCCGACGAACGCAGGCACGAAGTAAACGCCGCCCGTGTCCTTGACCTTCTTAGCAACCCATTCGGAGTCGGGCGCACTGTCTACCATGCGCACGCCGTCGCGGAGCCATTGAATAGCCGAGCCAGCAACGAAGATTGAACCTTCCAGCGCGTACTCAACTTTTCCATCGAGACCCCAAGCAATCGTCGTTACCAGTCCGTTCTTTGACTTGTGAATTTCCGTGCCCGTGTTCATTAGCATAAAGCAACCAGTGCCGTAAGTGTTCTTCGCCATGCCGGGTTCAAAGCAGTTTTGCCCGAACAAAGCAGACTGTTGGTCGCCAGCCGCGCCGCTAACGGGGATTGCCGCGCCGAGGATAGTCGGGACGGTCTCGCCATAGACGCAGGACGACGGCTTGACTTCAGGAAGAATCGCTTTGGGCACGTCGAGATATTTAAGGAGCTGTTCGTCCCATTCAAGCGTGTTGATGTTGTAAATGAGCGTGCGCGAGGCGTTGGAATAGTCGGTTACGTGAACTTTGCCGCCCGTGAGTTTCCAAATCAGCCACGTATCAATCGTGCCAAAGAGCAGTTCGCCCGCCTCAGCCTTTTCGCGTGCGCCGTCCACGGTATCGAGCAACCATTTAATCTTCGTGCCGGAAAAGTAAGCGTCAATCTGCAAGCCGGTCTTATCTTGGAATTCGGCGGCGTGTTGAGCCTTGAGAGCTTCGGCAATGGGAGCCGTCTGGCGGGATTGCCAAACGATAGCGTTGTAAATCGGGCGTCCAGTCTTCTTGTCCCAGATAACCGTCGTTTCGCGCTGATTGGTTATGCCGATAGCCGCGATGTCGCTGGCGGCAAGTCCAGAGTGTTCGAGAGCCTCTTTCATGACGGCAACCATCGTGCTCCAAATCTCGTCGGCGTCGTGTTCGACCCAGCCGGGTTTCGGGAAATGTTGCGTGAATTCACGTTGCGCCACGCCGATAATCTTAGAGTTCTTGTCGAAGATGATAGCGCGATTGCTAGTCGTGCCCGCGTCGAGTGCCATTACGTATTCTTTTGCCATTCAAATACCCCTCCTCAAAATTTTTGAAACGCTTTACCACGAAAAATTTTTCCGAGACATCACCTCCTTGAATCGGTCACTTAAGATTATCGGGGCCGAAACTCATTGGCAAAAGTTCTTCGAGCGTTTTTTCTACATAATCGGTCGGAGATTTTGCCATGATAATCAGAAGTTTTTTGGGATTGGCGAATTCGCGCATTACCTGTCGACATGTCCCGCCTGGAGGACAATAATCCGTTATGACACCGTTTGCCCCGCCAACAGTCGCTACCGCGCAAATTTGGCGTTCGCCCTCGGCTATCGCGTGAAAGATTGCATTCCGTATGGCGCACATTCCTGCGGTATAGTCAGAGTTCTCGACATTAACGCCCGTGTAAATTTTTCCAGAACTGCAAAGCACTGCCGCCGCCACTTTGAAATTTGAGTACGGCGCGTAAGCATTTTTTTGAACGTCGAGCGCACGTTGAATCAGCTCAGGACGATTGACTTTGACTTCAGCAGAAGCAGTATTTGTAATGAATAAAAATGCCGCCAAAATCGTCGCGAAAAAAATCTTCATGACTGTTCCTCCACAAAATTTTTACTTGTAAGCCTGAGCGAGAATTTCGATTGGGTGAACTGGTTTGATGTCGGTGCCGTGATGAATTTGCATGCGGCAAGTCCCGCAATCGCTGATGACTTTATCGAAGTCCTTCTGCTTGACGCGCTCGAAAAGTTTCGCGCCAATCTTCATGGAGATTTCGTACTTGTCTTTACGGAAACCGTAGTTGCCGGAAATGCCGCAACAGCCAGAATCCGCGAGATTGACATTTGCGCCGGCTTCTTCCAAGATGTCCTG
>JAFQZB010000157.1 GCA_017406175.1 Selenomonadaceae bacterium
AGAAATGCAACATCAGTTCGGACTTTACATTTCACGGTTTGCGACATACCCACGCGACGCTTCTCCTTCGGCAGGGCGTCAATCCCAAAATTGTTCAGGAGCGTCTCGGTCACAGCTCAATCAAAGTCACGATGGACACCTTAGCCACGTTTTACCCGATATGCAAAGGCAAGCGGTAGAGGCTTTGCAAGGAATTTTTCAATGATTGATTGATTTTAAGTGGTTGGGGCATTTGCTCGACCGCTTTTATTTTTTTGCCAAATTGTGAATCACTTTTAGCTGAGTGACAAAAAAAGTGATTCACTGTTGGATTGTAAGGTCGTCCGCCAGTCCGTTTCGTCCGCTGAATATAAGGATATAGGCAATTCTTAACGAGCAAAGATTTTTTCTACGGACGGACAGACATAGGACGAAATCAGCCGATTTGTAAGGCTACAATCAAAGCAAAATTTCAAGCGCAACGGACAAGTTTGTGCATCGCGTTTGATTTTTCGTTGAATCAGTGGTAACGAATAAATTTCTGTGATAAAATTCGCTTACGGATTTTTCGGAGGTGAGCGTCATGGATAAGCAAAGATTGACATGGAACGAGATAGCAGAAAAGTATCCCGATCAATGGATAGGTCTTTCCGACGTTGATTGGGAGGACGGTGCAAACATTCGCTCTGCAATTGTCAAGTTCACGGGCAAATCTTCAAGCGAACTTTTGGAAATGCAAATACGCACGGGAGACATTCAGACAATCTACACTACACCCGAAAATCTTGAATACGGAATGCCTCTTGGTGCGTTGAAGGTCTCGTAATATGAAACAGTTCACATTGTCATTGAACAAAAATTTTCAAAGACCCGTCGTATATTTGGAGAAATTTTTCAATCTCTATGCCATGCTTGACACCGGCTCATTGTTTCCTGTTTGGATAGAAGAAGAGATCATCCTCCGGAAAATTGGCGGCATAAAAGTTGCAGACAACATAAATTTCGGAGGTTTTGGCGGATCTGCGACAGGAAACTTATTCAAAATACCGCTATTCAAAATTGGTGATTTGCTTTTCCCGAACATGCATATCATTGCGGCAAGACTCAACATGCCTTTCCAGATGATTCTTAGTGCAACAATGTTCCGAAATTTGATCTACGAGATTGACACTTACAATCACAAGTTGAACGTTACAATTCCAGATACGCAATCAAACGTTAGAAATCTCGTCATATACGACAAAGACGGGATTATTTATGTAGCTTGCAGTGACGGTAAATTGGCGAATTGCACTTAAACGGGAGTATAACATCATGAATCACGAAGTTGATTACAGAGCACAGGCGCGAACCAATCCTGTATTCTTGACGGCAAAAACAGCAATTTGTTTAATGGCACGAGCGGGAATTTCCGACGCTGATTCAATCGTCCGTTGCTTGGAACTGGAAGACAATCAGCCGCTCCGAAGCATGGCGGATTCCGATACGATTCTCGGAAATGCGATTGTAGTTGAGGCAAAGTATCGCACCATGTGCCGACTGATTGAGGATTGCGGCTATCGTACCTGCGTTGATTTGCCCTGCGGTTACACGCCCAAAGCTCTTCATTTGACGCAAAAAAATTTTCGTTTCGTCGGACTGGATTTGCCTATCGTAGTGCAGGAAATTGCGCCGATTATTCACTCCCTTGCTAATCACTCGGAGCGTATGACCTTCAGCGAAGTCGATGCCACAAATTATGAATCACTTGCCGCGGCGTTGCGTGATATTGACGAGCCGATTTGCATTACGACAGAAGGCATGATGATCTACTTCACCGAAAACGAAGCCGATACCGTCATTGCTAACGTCCGCAATCTGTTGGCAGTGCACGGCGGCTGTTGGATAACGCCCGATCCGGAAGTTAAGTTGCAGTTTATCGAAACTTTTCGTTCCGTGTTCGGAGAAAATTCGCTCGATAAGCTGACGACAACAGGCAGAGCCGCAAGCAAACAATCGGGCGGAACAAATTTATCGAATTCCTTTATCTTGGACGCGGCGGATGTAACCGGTTCCCGCAAAACGGCGGAGGCTCTCTTGGCAAAGTACGGACTGAAAGCCGAACGAATCAATCTTGCTGAACATATGCCCGAACTCAGCGTTTATAGTCAACTCACGTCGGAACAGATTCTGCGCTTCAAAGAAGCGATGCGCCGTTGCAACTATTGGATTATCGCTCTCGACGCCACGCGAAAACTTAAAGCAATTCAAAAGCAACGTCCT
>JAFQZB010000158.1 GCA_017406175.1 Selenomonadaceae bacterium
GTGCAACCACGCGTCCGCCGGAAGGTTGGCTACGAAAATTATAAAGTCGTCGACGAGTTCGGGCGCAGGGAATTGCATATCAGCCGCCGCGAACCGTTCATAAGTAAAGCCGACTGCCTCCGCGGCGTCGCGCTCGGTCTGAACCACGCGGGGAATTATCGTTATCGGCTTGAAGGCTTTTTCATCAGCATTGCCTAAAGGCTTAAAGGTCGTATCGACACCGCGTAGACTTTTTAGGCGTTCGACTTCATCCTTTAAGACTTCGGCGGTAGTCTTGCCTGCATTGGCGGCGTTGTGGTCAACGTACCAACTGACCGGCAACGAATTCGCGAAGCCGTGACTCTCCTGCCGCAAATCAATCATGAAAATCTTTGCGTCTGGCTCCAGCTCGTGAATCTTATCGTAAAGCGTCTTCAAGGCGGCTAACGACGGCTGAGCACTCGCCGAGGCACGAAGACTATACAAGCCCTGCCGAGTCGGCTCCTTGCCTCGAAGTGTGTTTTGCCAATCGTCCGTCATCAATCGGAAGTTTCTAAGCTCCGCCGACGCATTGCCATCTAGCCGCCACGTGTCAGGAATTTTCTTCGCACTCGCCATAGAAAAAATCGACGCGCTTAAAAAAAACACCAGCACGCCGATTAAAATCTTCCTAGCCAAAACAATTTCCCTCCTTGAAACTTTTTCAGCGTATTTTAAGTTATCGTCTTGATTCGGTCAAGTCAATCTGTTGTCAAAGGGTCAATGTCAATTATGAGGTCGTCGTGCATGGGCAAGCCGTGAGCAAGCAAGAAGTTTCGCACGCTCGGCAAGTCCACAGTCTTAATCAACAGCACGAACCGATAAACCCCGCGAAGGTTTGCGATTGCCGCGGGAATCGGTCCGAAGATTTCTTTGGAGACCTCCGCTCGGAACGCCGCCCGAATCTTTTTGGCGAAGTCTTTAGCCTTAGCCTCGTCCTTGTGCATGAAGATTAGCTTAACCAGTCGACAGAACGGCGGGAAGAATGCTTCCTTGCGTTGCGGGAGTTCGTTGGCAAAAAATTTCTCGTAGCTCTGTTCGCAACCAAATCGAATCGCCGCCGCCTCGACGTTGTAAGCTTGCACGATGACTTTGCCCGGCAAGTCGGCTCGACCCGCACGCCCCGCCGCCTGTGTTATCAGCGTGAAACAATTCTCCGCCGCCCTGAAGTTTGCAAAGCTCAAAGCCGAGTCCGCATTAAGAATTCCGACTGCCGTGACGCCGTTGATGTCGTGACCTTTGGCGACCATTTGCGTGCCGAAGAGTATATCCGCTTCGTGAGCCGCGAATGCGTCCAAAATCTTTTGATGACCGAACTTGCCGCCCGTAGAGTCTCTATCCATGCGCAAGACCCGCGCACTTGGTAAGGAACCCTTCAACGCCCGCTCCAATTTCTCCGTGCCAGTGCCGAGGAATTTTATATGACGCGAACCGCACGCAGGGCAAACCGTCGGCGGCTCGGCTTCGACTTCGCAACGGTGGCAACGCAACTTCCCGTCCGCGTGATAAGTCATGGGCATTCCGCAATCAGCACACCTAACGACCGCCCCGCAAGCTCTGCACATTACCACCGTTGACCAGCCGCGCCGATTCAAAAGGATTATCGCCTGCCGTCCTTCCGCCAAAGTCTTTTTCAACAGCTCAACTAGTGCTCGGCTTAGGACTTCCCGATTGCCGCTTTTTAGTTCGCCGCGCATGTCCACGCACTCGACGACCGGCAATGGATTGTTCAGCACGCGTCGCGGCATTTTTAGCAAGATAAGTTCGCCCCGCGTCGCCCGATAAAAATTCTCCACGCTAGGTGTTGCCGAACCAAAGACGATTGCCGCCCCGTGAAACTTCGCGAACTCCTCCGCCACTACGCAAGCATGATACCTCGGCGCAGTCGTGTCCTGCTTATAAGAGCTGTCTTGCTCCTCGTCGACAACGATTAAGCCGACGTTCTCAATCGGCGTGAACAGTGCCGACCGTGCCCCGATTACAATCCCGACCTCGCCGCCGCGTATCCTGTGGAAAGTCTCGCTACGTTCCTCCACGCTCAGCCGACTGTGAATTACTGCCACGCCGTCGAAATACGCCTTAAAACTCGCGACGATTTGTCCAGTCAAGGCAATCTCCGGTACCAGAATTATCACACGCCGTCCGAGCCTACGCGTTATCTTTGCTAGCTCGATATAGACTTGCGTCTTGCCCGAACCCGTCACGCCGTGCAATAGGAACCCTTGGAATTTTCGCGCCGTCAATAACTCTTCGACAGTCTCAATAGCTGTGACTTGCTCCGCCGTCAAATCGAACTTGCGCGGCACCGTTTTTATCTTAGCGTAGCTGTCGCGTGTTATTCGCCGTTGCTCAATCTTGACGTAGCCCGCCTCGACCAAAGCTTTGACCATCGACGCTGAAACTTTTTGCCCGCTCAATCGAAGCTCGCCAACCTCCGCTATCAACTTCAGCAATCGCAAGCGTGCGGGTGCTCTTACAAACGTCTGCTCGTCGAAGTCCTTAGCAAGCGTCAAGACTCGTTCAAAGCGTGCGGAAATTCTTTTGCCACGACGTCCCGGCATGAACAAGCCCATTGCTATTGACAGCGGACATAAATAGAACTCCGACAGCCAACGCGCCGCGCTCATCATCTCGGACGTAAACCACGGCTCCTCGTCGATTGCCTCGGCTATGTCCTTTAGTTCAAAGTCAAAAGTCGTCGCGTCGTCGACCTCCTGCACGCTCATAACGAATCCGTCAAAAGTCTTTGCGCCGAACGGAACCACCACTCGCCAGCCCGCCGATAAATATTTCAAGCGTTCCGGCACTCGATAAGTAAAATTTTGTCGGACGCTGTTTGCCGCCACATTAACGCACACTTCAGCGATTATCATTCGTTTCCTCCTCGAAAGTTTTTAACGGCATTCTAAGCGAAAATTTTTGCGCGGGCAAGATTGTATGTGTTATAATCGCGGCGAAAGGAGCGGAAGTTATGAAAGATGTTCTTGATGTACACGTTCACACGACGGCAAGCGGGCACGCTTATAGCACGTTCGGCGAATGCATTGCCGCGGCTAAGGCTAAAGGCTTGGAACTCGTCGGCATCGCTGACCATGCACCGAGCGTCCCTGGCGTGTCTCACAGCTATTACTTTATGAACTTCAAAGTTATTCCCCGCGACGCTTACGGGATAAAAATCGTCATGGGCTCGGAGCTGAACATAATCGACTATTCGGGGAGCACAGACTTGCCCGCGAAAATTCTAAAACGTCTCGACTATTGCATTGCAAGCTTGCACAAGGAATGCATTGAGATTGGTAGCTTGGCGGAGAACACGTCGGCGATTATCGGGGCAATGCGCAATCCTCACGTGGTGATAATCGGGCACCCAGACAACCCGCGATTCCCTGCAGACCTAGACGCAGTCGCCCGCGCCGCCAAAGATAACGGAGTACTCCTCGAAGTCAACAACAGCTCCTACTTGCCCAAAGGTCCTCGCATAGGCTCGGCGGAAAATGCCAAGCTCATGCTGGCGGCTTGCAAGAAGTACGGCACGAAAGTTATCATGGGCTCCGACGCGCACATTGACCTTGACATTGGTAATCACGAGCTGTCGCAGAAAATTTTGGCGGAAAATGATTTCCCTGCTGAACTCGTCGTCAATGACAGCGTAGAGAAATTCCTTGCCTGCGTCGCTTACAGGAAGTCCTTGGCTCCGTCATGTTCTTAAATCAACTTATCCCGCCGCCGTTCCTAAAGGGTTGGTCGGTAATCTTCCTCGGCGACAAGAGCAATCAACAGTTCATGCAGGAAGCCGACGTTGCGTTGAAGGCGGACGAAGATACTTTAATCAAGGCGAACAAACTTAACGTGGCATTGCTAACCGTAAACGACGCACAAGACCTTATCGCCGCCCGTAAAGCTGACATTGTCCTTGCCAGCGTGAAGGACGCCGCACTTGCTAAGCCGTCAATCGATAGCGGAGTCGACGCCGTAATAGTTCAGTCAGATACGCCACCAGAAGTCGAGACTTATAAACAGCGTCCGATAATTCACGGCACGGGAAAAGACTTCTTGCTTGTAGCCTCAAGGCGCGGCGTCGAACAAATCTTTTCCGCAGAACGGGAATTAATCTTCGAGAATCCGCCGCCCCTAGACGTTGAGCAATTCAAGCGGGAGTTCAAAGCTTTTAATGGGGTCGTGTGGTGCATGTTGCGTAGCATTAGACCTAAGGCATCTGGGATTGATTACTCGGCTTTTCGGCGGGCGCAAATGTTCCGCGAGCACTTGGGGATTGAAACTCATCTAATCACGCACGAATATCAGAACGATTTACTTGAACAGCGCGACGCTTACGGAATCAACTTTCCCGTGCTGAACATGTACGATTACTTTCAAGAGGTCAATCGGGATTCGGAGCCTAAGGAGTTGCCCACGAGGTTTGTTCTTTCTTACGATGATGAGCAGCGGGCAACGCGGCGTGATACTTATGACATGCTCGGCTTTCTAAGTCGGCGGCAGGAGCTAGACCCAACGAACTTGCGCCCCTATGAAGTCACCTACTATCGCCCCGACGGTACGCCCGCAATCCACGAGGCTTACGACCTTATCGACGGCAAGAACATCTTAACGCTAACGGAGCTGATTAATCGTCAAGGCGAGGTCACAAAGTCTTTTACCGAACACGAGGAGGCATTGAGTTATTGGTTAATGGAAATGCTACGCGACAAGACGCAGAACTATTTCCTGATTGACGACCGCGCCCCCGATTGGAACGAGGCTTACAGGGCAATCGAGGCGGCAGGGCTGGACAATGTACGCGTCATTCATCAGTTGCACAATATCCACGTTGGCGGCGACCTCAACCCGCTTACGGCTCCGACTAAGGAACGCTACATTTATCTGACTGATAAGGCTATCCGAACCGACGCGATACTTTCCCTAACGACGCAACAGACCGAAGACCTCTTGCAGCGTTATCCCCTGCCAAACGTCTTCAACATTCCGCACCCCCTGCCGAAAGTCGACGCCGTCAAAGCTGAGGTCAATCCGTTCCTAGTCGTGCAGGTCGGGCGAATCACTAAGGACAAGCAACACGCCAAAGCTATCGACGTCTTCCGAATCGTCTTGAATAAAGTTCCGCAAGCTCAACTTCATTTCTACGGTAGCGGCTCATTGCAGGAAAGTCTTCAGGCAAAGATTGATTCGCTAGGTCTCGGCGCGTCGAGTGTGTTTAAGGGCTTCACGGACAATATCGCGCAAGTCTTCGCGTCGGCGGCACTGTCAATCCTTCCTAGCCTTAAAGAAGGTTCGCCGCTCGTCATTCAAGAGAGCCTGCAGAATAATTGCCCGGTCGTCGCGTTCGATTGCCGATATGGTCCGCGTGATTCAATCGTCGACGGCGTGAACGGTTACCTAGTGGCGGTCAATGACGTTGAGGCTTTGGCGGACAGGATTATAAAAATTTTAACCGAGCCAGGATTGCGCGATAAACTTTCGGCGAATTGCGCACGTAGCGTAGAAAAATATTCGCCAGAAAAAGTCGCGAGCAAATGGATAAAACTTTTCCGCATGTTCATGCAAAGATAGAAAGGAGCAAAAAACTTTGTTAGTTCACGAGATTATAAACAACGGGCGCGAGGAAGACCTTGCAATCGTCGACGAAGGGCGGCATACAACTTACGCGCAGATGAAGCAGGGCATAAAAAAATATCGCAACCACCTTTGGGAACTTGGAATCCGTCAAGGCGACCGCGTAGGAATTTTTTCACGCAATAGCGCGGAATTCATTTATGCTTACATGGCGGCGGCGTCATTGGGCGCGATTAACGTCCCGATAAATTTTCAGCTCAGCCCACGCGAAACCGCTTACATTTTGCAAAATGCCGGCGTCAAACACCTGCTGACTTATGAGCCGCTGACCTTCGACGAGCCTTTAAACATCACTCAACATGACATTGCGACCTTCGGCGATAAAATTTGTCCCGATGCACCCGATTTGCCCGCCGACTTCAGCGAAAACAATCCTTGCGTCATAATTTACACCTCTGGCACCACCGGCAACCCTAAAGGCGCGATTCTTTCCCATAAAAACCTCGTCTGCAATACTCAACAGTGCGAAGTCTTCAAATGTCACCGCAAATGCCGCGTCTTGTGCGTTTTGCCGATGTATCACTGCTTTGAATGGACTTGCGCCGTTCTAAATACCTTCTATCGTGGGGCGTCGGCTCATGTCGTGCGCGTTTTCAAGCCTAAAGAAATGATTGATATGGTTCGCGAGCAGGAAGTCACCGATATTATCGCGGTGCCGTCGATTTTTAAGCTCGTAACCGGTCTTGCTAAGCCCGAAGACTTCAAAACGGTTCGATTTTTCATGAGCGGCGGCACTACTTTGCCTGATAAGATTGTCGACGAGTTCAAAGCGAAATTCGGAGCCCCAATCGCCGAAGGTTACGGACTTTCGGAGGCTTCGCCGGCTGTTTTCCTTACAACTCACGGCGAAGAGCGTCAAGGTTCGTGCGGAAAGCTGCTTGCCAATGAAGAAGTGCGTTTAGTCGACGAAGATGGAAAAGATGTTGCTCAAGGCGAGGTCGGTGAAGTCTTAGTTCGTGGCGGAAACGTCATGTTGGGCTATTGGGACAATCCTCAGGCTACTAAAGAGGCTCTCGACGCTGAAGGCTGGCTTCATACCGGCGACGTGGGCAAAGTCGACGCCGACGGCTATTATTACATCGTAAATCGGATTAAAGAAATGATTATCAGCATGGGCGAGAACATTTATCCCCGCGAAGTCGAAGAAGTCGTTTATAAATTCGACGGAATTAAGGATGCGGCGGTTATCGGCGTCGATGATAAGTTGCGCGGGCAAGTCGGCGCGTGTTTTTTTGAAATTCAAGACGGCGCAACGGTCGATACCCGCGAACTTAAAAAATTTTTGCAGAAAAACCTTGCTCTCTATAAAATTCCTCGCGAATTCCACCAGCTTAAAGAAATTCCGCGCACTTCCACCGGTAAAATCTCTAAACGCAAAATTTTAGAGGATTATTTAGCTAGGAAAGGGCTTTGACATGAAAAAATTCTTTTTGACGTTGATTTTATTGCTGATTACCGCTCAAGTCGAAGCTGTGCCCTTTACTCGTACTCAACTCGATAATATCTTCCTAAATGTCGAACAAAATAATAATTCCGCGACTTTTAACCTAAATTCCGAGTCTTTCCAAGCTAAATTCAACGCGATTATTACACCGATTCTTAAACAGGCTATGCAAACGGACGACGTATCGGCGGTCGAATACCTTTTCTTGATTAAAGACTATAAAATCATCGGAAATACCTTCGCGAACATGTTTGGCGATTATCGCGTTATGATTGTCGCGAATTGTGCGGAAGGCGGCAACTTCAAGGAGATGAGCTTTTGTTTCACGACGCCTGAGGAACGGGACGAATCACTATTTACCGTCTTGCTTATATCAGCGTTCGTTGAATGCGTCGCGCCGGGCGTCGACCCGCAAACTTTAATGAATGAGCTTTCTGCGGAAGGTTCTCCAGGCTCCGTCATCAAAAATAACGTAAAATTTTCCCTCACCGCCGATAATAACTTAAATTCCTTGATTGCGACTCCTAATCAGTAAAAAATTATCCCCGATTAATCGTCGGGGACTTTTTTTTGCCTATTTTATCAAAAAAACCCTCCGACATGACCGCCGAAGGGATTTTTTATTAAAAAAAGATGCTTAAGCTTTAAGGAGATAGCCAGAAAACGATTTTACTATTGATTATCAGGTATTCGCTTCATTAAATTATCAATCAGCATTAAAAACAGCTCATCTTTTACGTAAAGACTTCCAAAATCATCATCGGCAACAGATTTATCAACATTATCTATCGAATCTTTATTTTCAGAGTTCATATTTAAATTTTCTAGCTCCATAAGGCAAAAATTCTTCCTTTGAATCAAAAATTGCACATTCAAAAACGCGGAAGCATTATAAAAAAAAAAAACGGACTGTCAAGCAAAATTTTTAATGAAAAAACCCTCCGACGCACTGCCGAAGGGCTTAAAAAATAATTTTTGAGCGTTGAAAGTACTTTGGAGCGAA
>JAFQZB010000018.1 GCA_017406175.1 Selenomonadaceae bacterium
CGGCTAGAGTTTCCTCGTCAGGCAGAATGCTAAGGTGTGTTCACACTTTTGAATTAAGGAAAATTAACGAGTAAAATAAAATTATGGAACTTACAAAAGAACAATATGAGCGAATAGAAAAATATTTGCCGAAAAAAAGAGGGAATGTCCGAATCAATAATCTCCAATTTCTCAACGCGATATTGTATGTAGCCGAGAACGGGTGCAAATGGAGGGCACTGCCAAAGGAATATGGCTCTTGGCATACGATATACATGCGCATGAACCGCTGGAGCAAAAACGGCGTTCTCGACAGAGTTTTCGCAGCTTTGCAAGCTGAAGGCATTATCAATATTGACGTAGATGTGGTTTGCCTTGATTCAACGACGCTCAAAGTACATCCCGACGCTTGCGGGGCTTTAAAAAAAGAGGAAAACAAGCAATCGGCAGGTCGCGCGGCGGACTGACAACGAAAATCCATACGCTAGCCGCCGCTGAAAGATTCGCGATAAATTTTTCTCTGTCGAGCGGAGCAGCCAACGACAGTCCGCAAGGAATGCGTTTACTTCATTTCACGCCACCGGGCAAACAAAAACAGTATTTATTGATAGACAGAGCCTATAGTGGTAAAAAGATGCGCATTGCTGCAGTGGAGTTGGGTTATACCCCGGTAGTGCCTCCCAAGCGAAATTACAAGGAAAAATGGGAATATGACGAGGAGCGTTACAAGCAACGCAATGAGATTGAGCGATTCTTTCGTCGATTAAAACGCTTTCGCCGAATTTTTACTCGTTACGACAAGCTGGATATTGTTTTCGCCGGTTTTATTCTTTTAGCCATGATTATTGTTTCTTTAGTGTGAACACATCCTAGCCACTTTCGTTACAACTTTACTTTACCACAACATATGGCAAACTTAGTCACGGCGTAAGTCGTGGCTTTTTTTTTGTGTGCAATCGTCCTAATGCTCGTAACAATGTCCTTTCAAAAAACTTTTGCGACAAGCTTTTTTGTGTTGTCGCAGGTTTGTCGCACTAAAGAATGGCGTCATGACGCTATTCTTGGGCTTAAAAATAGTTTTTGCGACAAGTGCGACAACCATTTCCTTGGCATTACATTCAACGTTTTTCAATTTTTGCCCCTCACTCGAAAATCGATTATACATCAAATAGTCAGTATAACCATTTTTTGACACAGGGGCAAAATTTCAAAATCACTGATTACTCTACCATGAAAAACGTTGTCGCAGTTGTCGCAGTTTTTTTTTCGAGGAAGAAAATGGCGTACTGGCGCGGTTTATAGGATAAAAAAAGTGCGACAAGCCTCGTCAGATGTTTGTCGCACTTTGTCGCAAAAAAAAAAGCCAATGTAATTTTTGGTAAGAGCAGAAGTCTCATCGCCAACTTTTATTTGGTTTGTGAAAACTAAAGTAGTCGTAAAAAATACTACGTTACGCGATTTAGTTTATTTCAAGGACGCGAAAAAGTTTTCTTTGAAAGAAAGGCGTCAAACACCAAAATTCGTGGCATGCCAAAAAAAACGGAAACATTCTTTAGTATTACTCCGCCGACCATAAATGACAAAATCATAGTTAGTGTGCCGAAAATCGTCGGACAATCAGAGAGCTTTAATCCCTGAGTAACAATGTTCCATTAATGTTACCGGTTTTAATTTACTTCGCGGTAGAAAACTTTTCTTTGCCTTAAATACGCGGGGTCGTCTCTGGCTATATCCGCGCCTAAGCTCCAACCTTCAATTCGATTAAGAATTTCGTTAATGCGAGTAGGGGACTTACGCTTATCGTTGCCAAAACACTCGTTGTAAATTTCAACCGCGCAGATGTGTTCGCGAAGTTCCGAGCCGTAAAGAATATATTCGTCAACGTCGTTGCCTTGAATGGTCTTATGCTCAATGCGAAGCCAATGCTTGTTTTGAGAAGGAGCCAAGCATGAAGTGATTAAGTTGACATCACGCTGAACGGTATCAGGTCTTCCGCCGCGCGCTCGTCGTCGATGATTGAATTCACTTAGAGCGTCAATCATGACAAGTCGACCTTCGGCGATAAATTTACGGCGTTCTTCGCGAGTAAGAAGATACCAGAGAATGAGCGGCAAAATCTTTGTATCAAGGTAAGCGCGAATTTCGCTTTCCATGCCGTCGTCGCGGAGATAATCCTCAGCAATTTCGTCGGACAGGATTTGAGCATCGCGACTGAGAGAAAGTTTTTTCTCGTCAAAACCGTCTTTGAAAAGCTCGTTGTAATGAGAGAAGACTTCAGCCCAGACCTGCCGAATGTATTCATCGGTCAACCCTTCGACGAACTGTCGCGCTTTGTTGTGGCAGACAATAATGGGATAGCGACGATTGCC
>JAFQZB010000159.1 GCA_017406175.1 Selenomonadaceae bacterium
ATAGCGGAAAACGTAATTTGCGCCTCCAAATCGACCTCAAAACCAGTTTCACAGCTCTAAAATCATTTTCAAGCCTTAAAATCATCTCCAAAAGCATTTTCAAAGCTCAAAATCACTTTCAGAGCTTCAAAATCAGTTTCAAACAAAAAATTTTATAAAAAGCTTGACAATGTGGTATAAGGGTAAGGATAATAGGCGGGAAAGTTCCGTTCAACTTGGTTTTTAAGCTCAAAGGAGGTATGCAAGGCAAAAATTTATTGTCGAGGTCGGTTTTTTAGTTAAGAGGAGGTTCTTATGGCTACAAAAACTAACAATGATGACGGCAAAACCATTAAAGGCACGTCTTCGGCGGACGAAATTACAAATTACGGCTCGAAAGTCACAATCAGCGCACTCGGTGGCAACGATTACATTCAAAATGGTGACGGTTATTTAACTACGCTTGCATCGAACGTTTCAATCATTGCGGGCGAAGGAAACGACAGCATTCGCAACTGGAGCGCGAATATATCAATCGAAGGCGGCAAAGGCAACGATTCTATCTATAACGACGGTGCAAATGCAAAAATCTATGACAGTTCTGGCGATAACCATATCTCTACCTTCAATACAAATGTTTTAGTTCATACAGGCGCGGGAAATGATAGTATTTTTAACGGAAGTGGTTGGACGGGCACAGAAAATTTCAGTTCGGACAATGTTACAATAAACACTGGTGCAGGCAACGATTACATTTCCAACTGGGATGGCTCGAATATCTCAATCAATGCTGGCACTGGAAATGATACCATCGATGTTGTAAATAGCTCAAATGCAAGCATAAACGCCGGAACTGGTGAAAATATCATAGAAAATCATTGGCAACGCAATACAATTTACATTTACGGCGGCGGAAACGACACGATAAACGAATTTCACTCCCAAACGGACTATATTGTCATTGAAGGGCACAGTTGGGAAATACTTCGAGTTCAAGACGACGACGGCAACTACACGGGTGAAGTTATAATCGATGTCGAGGGTCAAGGAACTATCAATCTTAATTATTATTGGTCAGGTCCGTTTAATATTGTCGGTTCCAAGGCTGAAGTCCAACCGTATAACCTTATTTCTAACTTCGATAGGGATAAAATTAAGCTCACGGGCACGAGTGGCAAAGATTACGTCGAAAATAATCGCCAGAACGTCACGATAAGCACAAATAGCGGCGATGACATTATCAGTAACCTTAATCGCGATGAATTCGACGAAAACGGCAACTTAATCGAACGAATCACGCCCGATAACGCAATAATTAACGCTGGCAACGGAAATAACTGGGTAAACAACGAAGGAAACCACTCCTCAATCACGACTGGCAAGGGAAACGATTTAATTTACAATAACAGCGGGCAATTCGTCACAATCAATGCTGGAGCCGGTAATGATGAAATTTGGAACGGAGCCGACAACGTTACAATCAAAACGGGCGACGGAAATGATTTTATCGATAATGCAAACGCTCATACAGCTATTAAAATTGATTCCGGAGCAGGTAATGATATAATTTGGAGCCATTCCTCTAACAGTACATTAATAAGCGGCGCAGGAAACGATTATATTGAAAATCTTGACGGTCAAAACGTCTCGATAAGCGGCGGCGCGGGCGATGACACAATTAAAAACGTAAATGGCTCGTTCGTCACGATAAACGCTGGCTCTGGCAATGATTACATTAACAACGACAGCAATAATGGTCTTTTCAAATACAGTAGCGGCGATGACACTATTGACGGCTTCAACAATACGAGTACTCTGCAGATTTCTTCTGGAAATTTTAATTCTGTTATCGCTACGAACGGCGAGGATTACTTTGTAAGCGTCGGAAAGAATACAATCAGAGTAAATGGTGCGGCTAGCCTCCGTAGATTTAAAGTCGTCAACTCGAAGGGCAAAGCATTGAACTTTTCGCTTAAGCTGATTGACAATTTTTATAATGCGGAAGACAAAGTTAAAGTCAGCGGTACAGCAAGCAGAGAATTACTTAAAAATGCTGGCGATAAAGTAACAATCCTTGGTTATGCAGGCGATGACACCATAGACAACGCTGGCAACAACGTTTCAATCAATAGCGGCGCAGGAAATGATTTTATTATCAACGACGGTAACAAAGTTACAATAAACGGCGGCTCTGACAACGATTTCATTAACAACGAGGGCGAAAAAGTCAAAATCATTGGTGGAGCAGGCGATGATACCATTCACAACTACAATTCATGGAATTACGAAACGAATGATTCTTTAGCTTCAAATTCGACAATCAGCGGCGGCGATGGCAACGATGTCATTCGCAACGACGGCGCAAAAGTCTCGATAAGCGGCGGTGCAGGCGATGATTACATTGACAGTAATAAAAAAGACGCCGATAGAGTGACAATCAGGGGTGGCGATGGTAACGATACGCTCGACGGCAGTTCAGGCAATGATAAACTCTACGGTGACGCGGGCAATGATTATCTAAGTGCTGGTTCAGGAAATGATTCACTTTGGGGCGGCGCAGGTGATGATACGCTCTATGGCGGCGACGGCAAGGACACGTTCATTTATAAGCCTGGCGAAGGCACCGATACTATCTTTGACTACGAGGCGGGCGACGTGCTAAAGATTCTAAACGCGGACGGCTCGGCTGGCACGTTCAGCAAGTCGAATTTTAGCGAAGGTGTCCTCAATCTTACGATTTCGGGCGGCGGCTCCGTCATCTTCGAGAACGTCAACACGGGCGACCAAATTAACATTAACGGCACGACTCACACCATAACTGGTAGCAAGCTCAAGTAAATTATCAGACGTTCGGATAAAAAAATGCCCCTCGGCTAACCGGGGGACATTTTTTGTTTGGATAAGGCATTTCAGCCTTATAAAATTCTGCGTGCGCCAATGTAGTGCGAGCTCCAATAAGAACTTCCTAAAGAATCGATAGTGACACCGCGACTAGAGCTGGCGTGAATGAATTGGTTGTCGCCGAGATAAATTCCCACGTGCGACGCGCCATAAGTGTAGGTGCTGAAGAAGACTAAATCGCCTGAGACAAGGTCGGTCGTGGAAATGGGAGTGCCGAAGTCGTATTGAACATCAGCTGTGCGCGGAATGGAGATACCCGCCTTTGCGAAGACGTATTGCACGTAGCCAGAGCAATCAAAGCCATAGGGGCTGGTGCCGCCGAAGACGTAGGGAACGCCGATATAATTCATCGACGCCGAAACGATACTGTTGGCTAAGTAACCGATACGATTGGAGATGTCGGGCATATCCTTGCCAAGAAGAGCCGAGTAAGTCGCCGGACCAATCAAACCGTCCGCCTTGATGCCTTGGGACTTTTGAAACTCTTTGATAGCATCAGCCGTCGCCGCACCAAAGGAACCGTCTGCCATTACGTCATAGCCGAGCAAAACGAGTTGTTCTTGAACTTCAGCAATCTCCTCGCCCTGGTCGCCGACTCTGAATTGACCCGCCGCATAACCTGTGGCACTAATCGATAACAGGAACACCACCGCCATCAACGCTCGCAAGAAACTCCTCAAAATCAGCCACTTCCTTTCTAATTGAAATCTAATCGGATTATAAGCTTTCGACGTGATTAATAAATGAATTACGGAAAGTTTTTTAAAGTTGAAACGCCGCCCCCTTGTCCAGAGTAGCGACGTTTTTTGTTGGCGGGCAGTCAATAAGCCGGATTCTGTTAGTGGCAATCATTTATCTTGCTTGAACGTTGCCGCCCAAGTCTAAGCACCTTACCCGAAAGGTCAGCGAGCAACCTCAACCCTTTCCTATTTAGGCTTGCTCCGCGTGAGGTTTATCAGGCTTGCTTGTTACCAAACAACCGGTAGGCTCTTACCCTGCCTTTTCATCCTTACCGCTTATGGCGGCGGTTTTCTTTTCTGTGACACTGTCTTTAAGATTACTCTCACCGGGCGTTACCCGGCACGCTGCTCTGTGGAGTCCGGACTTTCCTCGTGGGATAAAATCCCCCGCGATTGCCTTTCTTGCCTGTCAACGGCGGAAATTCTATCACCATACTTTTTTCATGTCAACCTTACCTGCGCGAACGCATCCACGTCGGGATTTCAAGTTCACCGCCGCCCGATTGAGTATTCGTGTTGCCGAAGCCCGCGTTGAAGTTTCCAAACGGCGACTGCTTCAAGGCATCTCTTGCCCGTGGCGGAGTCGGTGCAGGCGGTTCGTTATAAGCGGGGCGAGCCGGCTCGCTGTAAGGCTCTTCCTCTTCTTCCTCGTCAAAGCGTGTGGCAATGACCGTGACGGAAACTTTATCACCCAAAGACTCATCGACGCTGACGCCCCAAATAATTTCTGCGTCGGGGTGCGCCGCCTCTTGAACAGTCGTTGATGCCTCATTGACTTCCAACATAGATAGAGAATCCGTCGCGCCCATAATGTTAAGCAGAACACCGCGGGCACCTTGCAGGCTCGTTTCCAAAAGCGGAGAATCAATCGCCGCCTTAACCGCATCAACCGTTGCATTCTCGCCCGACGCCTCGCCGATACCCATCAGAGCCGAACCAGCATTGCTCATAATCGATTTAACGTCCGCGAAGTCCAGATTAACCAGCCCAGGCACCGCAATTAAGTCCGAGATACCCTTGACGCCTTGACGCAGAATATCATCGGCGATTATAAAAGCTTGATTTACTGGCGTCTTCTTGTCGACGACCTGCAACAGTCTGTCGTTGGGGATTGTGATAATCGTGTCGACGTTGCGTTTAAGGTTCTCAATACCAATGTCGGCGTTCTTCTTGCGCTTAGGACCTTCAAAGGTAAAAGGACGAGTAACGACCCCGACAGTCAACGCGCCGATTTCCCGTGCACATTCCGCCACGACAGGAGCCGCACCCGTTCCCGTGCCGCCGCCCATGCCTGCCGTTATGAACACCATGTCCGAGCCGCGTAGGGCGTTGATAATGTCTTCGCGACTTTCCATTGCCGCTTTCTGTCCGATTTCGGGACGAGCCCCCGCGCCTAGTCCACGAGTGAGCTTTTCTCCGATTTGCATACGCTTTGGAGCCAGTGCAGTCAAAAGTGCCTGTGCGTCGGTGTTGATAGCGATGAACTCCACGCCTTCCAAGCCTAGGGAAATCATTCGATTCACGGCATTATTGCCGCCGCCGCCCACCCCGATTACTTTAATCTTGGCGAACTGGTCTAAAGTGTTGTCATCTAGTTCAAACACATCTCATGCCTCCATAAAGTTTATTCGTATCCCATCAAGGAAAATTTTCTTAAGAATTTCTTTAGCATTGTACTATAAAACTTTTATTTGTGAAAGACTTCATGTCACAAATTTTTCAGCAAGCCATGAACTAAAGAAAAACCCCGACATAGCGTCGAGGCTTTCAAAGAATCCGTGCGATGATCTAATTATCTTTCGGTGCGATATAAACTGCATTTGATGGAGCTTGAAGGGTCTTGGATTTAAATAACGCTTCTATCTGGAAGAATAATTCTGCTTCAGTGTCATTAAGCCGTTTGTCGAATTTGATTTTGTTTTCCGCGAGGAACTTACGATTAAAGATTTTTGTACCCAAGAAGCTATTTAAGTTATTATTGAGCAAAAGTTTTACAGCATCTTGACCATTTAAAGCAAGCATCTCTTTTGTATGAGCCTGAAAATATTCATTCCCCATTTTTATAAGAGTTTTTTTACCATCATTATCTTTTTCTTCTAGCCAAGCAAAGTAATAGAAAATGTCACGCATGTTGGGATAATGTATAATGTAAAAAATCGTAAGTGCATTGGAGGTAAAGCGGTCGTTGCCTTTAAGAAAAGAAACGTAATATCCTTGCGCCATTTTAAGTGCTGTATTCCACGCCTTAGCATTATTTACTTTGGTATACAACTTTTTGAAGGTGACGTTCTTTTTGTCTGCGATCTTTTGCCGGCAAATTGCGCGGCTACCGTCGGTTGAGGCGTTGTCGATTATGATGACCTCGTAGTATTTGTAGTCTTGTGCAAGGAGGCTGTCTAGGGTATCGGCAATAGTTGCGGCGTCATTGTTCACGACGAGCAAAAGCGAGAAGAACGGACGTATCTCAAGGTTCTGCAAATCCCTTTCTTTGTCAAAAGGAACGACTATATTTAAAGGTGCATTCTTTGCTGACGGCGATAAAGTGTAATGCCAATTTTCAACTGTTTTAGCGTCTGCAGGATTTAGTTGGAAAACTTTTTTGTCGGGGTTTTGATTGAGCCAAGAAGCCCACCAAGAGAAAGTACTAACTGGTTTGATATTGTGCTTGCAAAGGCTCATAAGATAAAGTTCTTCAAAATCATATTTGCAACCGTCAACAAATTCTATCGGCACGTCTAGCTTAAGAATTTTCTTGAGCCACGGAAGATTATTTGAGAAGACAAACACGGTTAGATTTTTATAGATTGCCTTCAAAAGGTTTATGCATTCGTAATATTTTTCTAATGGAGGAATGTACCCATAAGTTTTGTTATAAGTTTTAAACGTAGGATTATAAACAAAATCGCCGTGACGGAAATGCATTGACACCGAGCATTCAGCGGAAAGGATTTTCTGTTTATACGTTTCGGCATTTGGGCTAAGCGGTTCTTTTAACGTAAATTCTTTTCTGATAAGGTCGCTAATGTCCTTGAAATATAATTCGGATGCCCACCAGCCTTCAAGATAAGTATTGTCAGGCGCATTTAAAACTTCTTCTAAAGAAGACGAGTACAAAATGGAATTTATCTTTTTTAAAGAAGCAATTTCTTCAGGCGTTGCAATCGTTGCGTTAATATTAAATTTGTCTAATCTGTAACTGTGTTCAATAGGAACATCATATGAAGTTATATCTAGTTTGAGTTCGGTGTTCAAATTGTATGCCAACCTGCGACCTGCCGCATATTGAAAAAGCTGATTGCCGATGCCGCCTATTACGTGCGTGATTATCAATCTTTTGTCACCTACCTTAAAATTTGTTCGTTACAATGATGCCTTCATCGATTTTCTCAAGAATTTCTTTAGCATTGTACTATAAAATTTTTACTTGTAAAGTTTCATGGCACAAGTTCTTAAGCAAGTCATGAAAAAAGCCCCTCAGAGTGTGGAAGGGCTTTTATTATGCAGAAAAAATTGTCGTCGAGATTATTTAATGCCAGCACCATCAAGAGCCGCACGAACGGATTTAGCCGCAGCATACATCTTTTCCATTTCTTCGTCGGTGAGGGCGATTTCAAAGACGCGCATAAGACCATCGGCACAAACCATGCGGGGCATCGACAGGGCAACGTTAGTAATGCCGTATTCGCCGTTCATGAGAGCCGAGCAGGGCAGAATGGTATGCTCATCGTAGAGGACGGACTTGACGAAACGAACAGCCGCCATTGCAACGCCGGTATTGGTGAAGCCTTTGCGGTTGATAACGTCGTAAGCAACCTGAATGAGTTCTTGCTCAACAGCTTTCTTGTCAAGGGGTTCGGTGTGGCGGAAGTATTCGTCGAGTTTCTCAAGCGGGAAGCCAGCGCAACCAGTGGTCGACCAAGCAACAAATGCCGCGTTGCCATGTTCGCCGAGGACGTAGCCGTTGATGTTCTTCGGGTCGACTTCATACTTGTTGGCGAGAATGCGGCGGAAGCGGTAAGTTTCAAGCATGGTGCCGGTACCCATGATAAGGTTGGTCGGATAGCCGATTTCTTCCGCGATTTTGGTTACGACGTAGGTTGCAACATCAAGCGGATTGGTGATGAGGATAATGACAGCCTCTTTGGTGTGTTCGGCGATTGCGCGGAAGACCGAGTTCATAATCTTAGCGTTGGTACCAGCGAGTTTAAGACGGTCAGGAGTTTCACCCGGACGAATCGACGGCCCTGCGCAGATGATGACGATATTGGCACCTTTGCAGACGCTGTAATCGCTGGTGGCACGGAATTTAATATTGGTGCTGTAGACGCAAGCAGTAGCGTGGCTGGAGTCGGTTGCCTCGCCCCATGCTTTGTCTTGATTGAGGTCGATTAAACAAATTTCAGATGCGAGCTGGAAGTCAGCGAGTTTGTTGACGACTGCCGAGCCGACGTTAGAAGTTCCGACGACAACGATTTTCCTGCGGTTACCCATTTAGCATTCCTCCCTTTAATATAAAGAACCTTCGCGGAGCTTTACGCTCTGTTTGCAAAAAGTTTACAACTTTTGCCGCCCGCCGTCAAGGACTGCATGAAAAATTCTGAAAACTAAATTGACATTATGAATTTTCGTGTTAGTATAAACGTAGGATATTGAGCAACGAAAAAATCTTTCAAAGGGGAGTTTTATATATGACGCTTTTGGAGAAAACTAGGAAGATTAACAAGCTACTCCAGCGTTCCGAAAATGTGGAGTATGAAGGGATTTCGCAGGTCTTAAGCGAGGTTCTTAACGCCGACATTTACATTGCTGACAGAAAAGGCGACCTTTATGGCTACGCGCTAACCGCCGAAGAGGACGTTAATCCCGCCGACGAGATTATTTGCAAGGGCAAGTTCCCTGCCGCTTACGTTCGCTGGCTGAATCAATTTACCACAACCCAAGCTAATCCGAAGAATTACATTGACTCAAGGGGCGGTTTACCTGTAAGCGGGGAATATTTTACGCTCGTCCCGATTTACGGCGTGGGGCGCAGGATTGGCACGCTTATTATCGCCCGCTATGAAGAAGAAGTCACCGACGACGATTTATTGCTTGCGGAATATGGCGCAACGGTTGTCGGAATGGAAATGCTTCGCGACCACACGGAGAAAGCCGAGGGGGTGGCTCGTAAGAAGGCTAACGTTCAAATCGCGTTGTCGACGCTTAGCTATTCGGAGATAGAGGCAGCTATTCATATTCTCGGTAAGCTAGACGGCAATGAAGGTACCCTTATTGCCTCAAAGATAGCTGACAACGCGAAAATCACTCGTTCTGTTATCGTCAATGCTCTGCGCAAGTTTCAATCAGCGGGCGTTATCGACTCCAAATCTCGCGGCATGAAAGGCACCTACATTAAAATCAAGAACGAATACTTAATGGAAGAACTCCAGAAGCTACACAGGTAATCGACGCGATAAATAAAAGCCGCTCTCGACTCTTGGGGGCGGCTGATTTTTTCCTTGCAAAAAGATTTGGCGGCGTTTATTATTGGCAAATGCAAAAGGAGGTAATAAATTTGGAAACATTGACAGGAATGGAGCGGACGAATCACTGCGGCGAACTGCGCAAAGCTGATGTCGGCAAGGAAGTTAAGCTTGCCGGCTGGGTATCTCGTCGTCGCGACCATGGAGGATTAATTTTCGTAGATATGCGCGATAGGAGCGGTATAGTTCAGATTGTCTTCGACGGCTCGACGGCTGGGCTTGACTTTGCTAAGGCTGAGACGCTCCGCAATGAATTTGTTATTGGCGTGCGCGGCTCGGTTCGTGCTCGCAGTGAAGATACAATCAACCCGAAGATGGCGACCGGTGAAATTGAAGTTCTCATCGTGGAGCTTAGGATACTCAATCGGGCGAAGACTCCGCCCTTTTACATTCAAGATGGCGTGGACGTTGATGAGATGGTTCGCCTGCGGTATCGTTATCTCGACCTGCGCCGCCCCGAAATGCAAAAGAACATCATGCTACGCCACCGCGTAACTAAAATCATGCGCGATTACCTCGACGAAAACGGCTTCCTTGAGATTGAAACGCCGATGCTTTGCCGTTCGACGCCCGAAGGCGCAAGAGATTTCCTCGTGCCCAGCCGCCTTAATCCCGGACAGTTTTACGCCCTGCCGCAGTCGCCGCAAATCTTTAAGCAGTTGCTCATGGTCAGCGGCTTTGAAAAGTATTTCCAAATCGTGCGCTGCTTCCGCGATGAAGACTTGCGCGCCGACCGTCAGCCCGAATTCACGCAGCTTGATATTGAAACGTCCTTCCTAAACCAAGACCAAATCTTAACGCTAATGGAAGGGCTGGTTAAGCAAATCTTCGAGAAGACGCTTGACGTTAAGATTGATACGCCATTCCTGCGTATGAGTTGGGATGAGGCAATGCGGCGGTTCGGCACGGATAAGCCCGATATGCGGTTCGGCATGGAGTTGCAGGATATTTCGGAGTTCGTCAAGGGTTCGGACTTTAAAGTATTTAACAGCGTGCTTGAGCATGGCGGGCAAGTCAAAGTCATTCGCGTCGACGATTACGCAAACATTCCGCGCCGCGAGCTTGATGGCTTGGTTGAGTACGTCAAAATTTATGGGGCTAAGGGTCTTGCCTGGATTCAGTACGCCGAAGAGGGCGTTAAGTCTCCGTTCAAGAAATTTTACAGCGACGAGACTTTTGAGGCTATTAAACAAGCTACGGGTTGTAAGACGGGCGATTTGCTCTTAGTCGTGGGCGATAAGGCTTCAGTCGTCGCGCAGGCTCTCGGCGAACTTAGATTGGAAATGGCACGCCGCAGAGGTTTAATCGACGAAAATAAGCTTTGCTTCCTGTGGGTCGTCGATTTCCCGATGTTTGAATACGTTGAGGATGACAAGCGTTATAAGGCAATGCACCACCCGTTCACCGCGCCGCGTGAAGAGGACGTAGAATTTTTGTTGACTGCTCCCAATAAGGTCAAGGCGAACGCTTACGACATTGTTTTAAACGGCGTGGAGGTCGGTGGCGGTAGCTTGAGGATTTATCAGCGCGACTTGCAAGAAAAAGTTTTCGAGGCAATCGGTTTGACGTTAGAAGAGGCTCACGCGAAATTTGGGTTCCTTATGGACGCTTTCGAGTACGGCACGCCCCCGCACGGCGGTATTGCGTTTGGTTTGGATAGATTGGTCATGCTAATGGCGCAGAGGAAATCAATCCGCGACGTGATTGCTTTCCCGAAGACTCAAAGCGCAGTCGACCCGATGAGCCACGCTCCCAGCGAAGTCGACGATAAACAACTCCGCGAACTGTCCATTAGGACTGCCGTCAAGAAAAAATAACCGAAATTATCATATATGAGAATTTCCACTTTGAAACCCAAAATCACCCTAAAAACAGGGTGTTTTTTTTATGCCTCGAAAATCCCGCATGATTACGCCATTTTTCACAGGGCAAAATTATCATTTATGAGAATTTTCATTTCAACCCCCTAAATCAGCCCAAAAATCACTCTCAAATGAAATTTTTGCTTCAATCATTGGTTTTTGTCGTTCCGTGTGCTAAAATCTGCGCGGAGGTGTTGTATATGAATAAAAATCGACGCGATAACATGAACTCGACTGGCTCAAGTAGTGATTTTGCTAAAATCCTCGACGCCATCGCTAATCAACGCTGGTTCTTCTTTAAAAATAACGATGCAATCCTTTTCGATGCCAATACCGCGCTCATTTGGGCGAACTTAGATTATTTCCCTTATCAAAAGGACGACGGTAAAGAATATTCTCGTTCAAACTTCTATAAAGAGGTTCGCGATTTAATTGCAAAGAAAAATGTCGGGAATTGGGGCGGCTTTAACGATTGGAGAATTCCTACATATAAAGAACTTTGGAATATGATTTGTAATAAAACTTTTCCGTTCCAAAAGGGTAATCATTGGCGCATAAATGATAAATACAGTTGGTGTATTATTTGGAATGGTAATTTAGCAGGAAAAGATTTAGATGATTTCGGCGCAGATAGAGATATTTCAGATTCTCGTATGGTTAATGTCCTTCCGTGTAGTTCAAAATTAGTTCCGAATCATTTTTCTGGCACGGCACAAGAAATATTAAACATCTTCAAAGCAAATGGACTGATTCCGATATTCGACGACGACGAAATCAACAAGTTGTACAATGAAATGCTTATCAAGCCGCCGCAAAATAAAAAATCCGTTTCAAGCTTAGATTGTCAGACCATTTTAGATAAATACGACGTTGAAGCGGTTGATAAGTCCGCGATAAGATATTATGAGGCGGTTTTGAGCGTGGTAGATGAATTGCTTGCCACTTTACCTGAAAATGATACGTCGAAGGCTGTAGCGGATAAAAAACGCAAGCTAAGCTTTGTTAAAGACCAAGCCGAATCATTTTTCCAAAGACTGGATGAAATCAATACTGGATATGATTCAATTCGAGAGCTTGCGAAATTGGAATCCGAGCCGCGTACGAGTTTCGCATTTCTGGTTGAGAGTTTGACGCGAATTATCAAGAATTAAAGCTGTAATACTTCGTCGGCGGCGTCGATGACTGCTAAACGGTGAGTTGCAATGATAATCGTCCTGCGCGGCGATATTTTTTTTATCAAGTTGATAACTTTTTGTTCTGTGAGTTCGTCAAGCCCGGCGGTCGGTTCGTCGAGTAGGATTATCGGCGAATTTTTTAATATGGCGCGAATCAAGCCGAGGCGTTGGAGTTGTCCGCGACTAAGTTTTTGCGTCGAGTTCAAATCGAGTGATAAATTGAGTTCGGCGAGTAAGATTTTTAGTTCGGCGGCGTCGAGGGTGTCAAACATGGTGAAATTCTTGATTAAAGGCGCGTCGAATAGGTGCGGGGCTTGCGGAACGTAGGAAACCTTCGACAGCATAGAAATTTTTTCCATTCGCGAGGTCGGCAAGTCATTCCAGAGGATTTCGCCTGCAGTCGGAGTTAAAAGACCCGCCAGAAGTTTTAAAACTGTCGATTTGCCCGCGCCGGAGTCCCCGATTAAAGCCGTGACCTTGCCCGCAGAAAATTTTAAGTTCAAATCGCTAAGCACGGGCGATTTTTTTTTGGGATAAGTAAAAATCACGTTGACGAGTGAAATTGACGGCGGCATTAAAATTTTCCCGACGGAGCCGGAGAGTTTATCGGCGTGAGCTAAAAAATTTTTCAGTCGTGCGAGGGATTCGCGAGCCGCAATAATCACGTGGAAGGCTACGCCAAATTTCCTTATTGGCAAAAAGAATTCGGGCGCGAGCAGTAGCAAGAACAACGCCGCTTGGAATTCGACACTGCCGGCGACCAATCTAAGCCCCAAAGTCACGGCGACCAATGCGATTGCCAACGTTGTAATCAATTCTAGGGCGAACGACGACACGAAAGCCAATTTGAGCACGTCGAGAGTTGCCGCCGATGATTTTTGCGACGCCTTATGAATTTTCTTTGCGCCCGCGTCGATTCGACCGAACATTTTAAGCGTTGTGATTGCGGATAGTAATTCGCGGAAGTCTGCGTTTAATTTTTGGAGTTCAGCCCATGCGCGAGCGTTTTTTTCCGCAGTAGCCTTGCCAATCAGCCATAACAATAGCGGCGCAATCGGTAACGTCACGAGCAAGATACCAGCCGTCAATAAGTCCGTGAACGCCGCGCAGATTAAAAATATCGGCAGGAAAACTATAGCGGAGGCGATTTGCGGCGCGACCTTCAAGAAGAAGTCGTCCAAACTTTGAACGGTATCGAATATCAGCGTTAGGAGTTCGCCGCTCTGTGTTTCGCGATTAAAAATCTGTTCGTGGATTGAATTTCGGAAGGAAGTTTGGACATTGACTGACAGGCGGGCGAAAAATTTTTCCGTCAAGCCCGATAAGATAAATCTGCCCGCGAACAATCCGAACGTTGCCAATAAAAATTTTTCTGACGGGGCGTTGATGAACTTAACCAGAGCCGCCGCGCCGAGTAAAATAAAAAATCCTTCGACGAGCTTGCACAGGACAATTTCGCCGAGGATTTTTTTTGATTCGAGTTTAATGATAGTGAACATCAGAAGCAGTCACACGTTCCTTGAAGATTTTGTAAGACCAAGCTTGATAGATAAGGACAATCGGGACGAAAATTAGAGCCGCAATCGTCATAAGCGTCAAAGTGTGGGGAGTGGAGGCGGCGTTGTAAATATTTAGGCTCCATTCGGGCGAAATACTCGACACCATCAATCTTGGGAACAAAGCGTTAAAGAAACCAATCGTTAGGAAAGCAATTCCGAGCGTCGAGGAGATAAAAGCCTTGCAAGCGTTACCCGCATGAGCCGCCGCACAACTTGCAATCAACGCGCCAATCGAAATCCCTAAAAAGATGACTGTGCTAAGTTTTGCGAGAATATCCGTATCGACAGCGGCGACTGCGGCGAACATCACGTAAATAAGCAAGGTCGTAATGCCCAGACAGGTTGCTTTGCGTTGTAACTCTTCGACAAGGGCTTTATCGGCGATTTTGAGTGCTAAGAAGTTTGCGCCGTGGAAAGCGAACAGTAGCACGAAGAAAATCCCTCCGACTAGTGCGCACGGGTTAAGCAAGTCAAAGAAAGTTCCGACGTAATGCATTTCGTAATTGATTGGCAAGCCGCGAAGGAGATTCACGACCGCCACGCCCCAAAGCAATGCGGGTACGAGACTTCCGAACATGATTCCGAAGTCCCAGAAGTTAATCCAGTCGGAATATTGGAGCTTGCCGCGTAATTCAAAGGCGACGCCGCGCATAATCAACGCCAGAAGCATCAGGAACAGCGCAAGATAAAATGTACTGAACATCGTAGCGTAGACGTGCGGAAAAGCCGCGAACGTCGCGCCGCCTGCCGTAATCATCCAAACTTCGTTGCCGTCCCACACGGGACCGATTGCGCGGACGAATTGCGAGCGTTCATTCTTAGAGCGACCAATCATCATCATGCCCACGCCGTAATCAAAGCCCTCAAGGATAAAAAACCCCGTGAAGAGCACCGTTATCAAGATAAACCAGACGATATTTAAATCCATAATCCTCACTCCCTTTCAGCGCGTAAAAATCGAGTAAACGACGGTTATCGCAATAGTTGCGACGCCGATAATCGTTGCGACGGATAAATTGCGGACGTGGTTGCCGATATTATCAATTTTTGCGTCGAGACGAGTTTGCATATCCTTCATATCTTGTCGAAGCTCTCGAATCTCTTCAGCGCGCATTTGATTTTGTTGGCGCATTTCGTTTTTAAAGTCCCTAAGCTCCGCAATTAGATTGTTCACGTTCGATTCCAAGTTAGTTATGCGCCGTTCAGTATCTCTTTCAAAATCCGTCATTGTAATCGACCTCCTTGAATTACTCCTCGGAAGTGATTTTAGTTCGCCGAATGAACATGACCGCCGCGAAGACTGCTAAGACTGCCAAGAACAGATAAATTGCCGTAAAGCCGATTAAAGTTATCCAAACCTCCCCCGCAGATAAGTTCGGGCTGACTGCCAAAGCTGTTTTTTGCAAGCCGACGACTATCCACGGCTGACGACCCGCCTCGGCAATGTACCAGCCCGCAGAGTTCGCGATAAATGGCAACGGCAACAGTATCGGCATTAATTTAAGGCAACAGTAATGTTCGCGGATTTTATCTCGGCAGAAGAAGACTAAAACGCCCGTCACGAAGACGATAAGCAATAACGCGCCGCCCGAACCTACCATAGCCCTAAAGCTCCAGAACATGCCGCGCACGTCGTTGGGAATGTAATAGCCACTCCCATATTTTTCGACGGCTTCGCGTTGCAAATCGTTAATCCCTTTGACTTCGCCGCTAAAAGAGTTGTGCACCATGAAGCTGAACATTTTCGGGATAAGAATTTCAAAATCGTTGCGTCCCGCCTCTTGATTGATGTCAGCGACGACTGCGAACGGCGCAGGGTTTTCCGTCTCCCATAAAGCCTCGAACGACGCAAGCTTCATCGGATTAGCTTCGGCAAGATACTGCGCGTGCATGTGACCCGAACCCATGACGCCGAGCACACCGAGCATCGTGTAGAGGACTGCGCGGCGCATCGTCCTGATAAACATTTCCCGCGACGCCTCGTCAGTTGCAATCTTCCACGCACTTACGACGATAACTAAGAAGCCGCCAGTAGTGATTCCGGCAAAAAATGCGTGTGAATATTCGCCAGCAACATAAGGATTAGTGACTAGCTCAACAAAATCCGTCATGACTGCGCGTCCGTCTTCAATCGCGTAGCCGACGGGGTGTTGCATAAAGGAATTCGCAACGAGAATCCAAAACGCCGACAAGTTGCTACCGAAAGCGACAATCCAAATGCAAAGGCAATGCAACTTCTCGCTTAGCTTGTCCCAGCCGAAAATCCATAGCCCGATAAACGTCGACTCGATAAAGAAGGCAGTTAGAGCCTCAAGCGCGAGCGGTGCTCCGAAGATGTCGCCCATGAATCGTGCGTATTCCGACCAGTTCATACCGAAGTGGAATTCCTGCACGATACCAGTCACGACGCCCATTGCGAAGTTAATCAAGAAGATTGTCCCGAAGAACTTCACGAGCTTTTTGAGCTTAACTCGCTCCTCGTAACTGCCGCTGTTGATGTACCACGTCTCAAGCAGTGCAACGAAGATTGATAAGCCCAAAGTCACGGGAACGAATAAGAAATGATAAATAGTTGTGATTGCGAACTGCAATCGCGATAGAATTAGTGCGTCCAATTAAATCACTTCCTTTCTAGTTGTTGGCTCCTATTAAATCTTGACAAACTCCCCACGAAAGGGATTGTGCTATCTTCAACACTTGCTTAAAAATTTAAGTCTTACGGTGTCTCCTGCATGGGTCGTTGTCCCAACCCAAAAAGTCTATCTGTCCTACGCTGGAGTGCCGCTATTACAGCTAATCTTTGCCCCTCCCTCTAGGCGTTGTGGCGGGCGACAGGAGTCGAAAGGCTCGGCCACTGCTGCAGTAGTTTTTCGGGCATAGTTTGAACTGCCTTTTACGCTTGGTCTGTCCCCGAATTTTACTTATCACCTCTTATCAAAAAAGTTTTCCACATTATAGACGCGTAAAACATTTTTTTCAATCGTGCGGCTTATATCCCCCTTAGCTAAAGTTAGGGGTTTTATGCCGCTTGACAACGAAATTTGCAACGAGACTAACGACGCTCCTTAATCGCCTGCTCAAGCAACTTTTCAAGCTCCGCCGTGTCAATCTGCGCCGTTACGAACGACTTGATTAAGATTCCGCCCTCGTCCATGTCCAATGAAAACTTTGTATCCGTCACGTGCAAGATACCCGCGCTTATCGTTATAATTTCGTCTTCGTCGAGTTCATGGTCAATCATCGTCGCAGACTTCTTAACGTCAGTACAGACTTCTTCGAGAATTCGGAGCTGAGCTTCACGTTCCGCTTGCTCCTTTGCATAGTCAATAGTCTCGTCCGTCATGAGGTATTCGCCGTAGCCCGTGTAGGATTTAATCTCGGCGTGGGCTGTCGACGCGAACAGAATCACCACGACGATTGCCGCCAAAAAGTTCCGCATGTCATTTCCCTCCTTGATTAGGGGCGGTCATCTCCCCGCGCTGAACCATAAGATTGAACGCCGCCTCCATTATCTGCCGACCGATTGGAACTGCTGAGCTTGCACCGAAGCCGCCTTGCTCAACGATAACCGCCACGCTGATTGCCGGATTATCAAAGGGACCGTAGCCGACAAACCAACCGTGGTCAGTGCCCTGTGAGTTCTCCGCCGTGCCAGTCTTGCCCGCAATGTCGTAGGGGAAGCCGATAAAGTTCCTAGCCGCCGTGCCGTTGACTGTAACGTCATGCAAGCCCGCTTGAACCAGTTCGATAACCCACGGCTCAACCTGCAATTCGCTTAGGAGTTCGGGCTGAAAGTCTTTGATAACTTCCTTGTCCTGCGTGACGATTTGCCTAACGAGGTGCGGCTTATAACGTTTGCCGTTGGCAGCAATCTCGCCCATGACCATTGCCGCTTGCAGAGGCGTCACGAGGTTAAAGCCCTGCCCAATCGCCGCGTCCATTATCTCCGACAAATAAAACTCGTCGTGATATACTTCCCACTTGTACTCTTTCCAATCAGCAAGCCCTGGAGACTCATAAGGCAAATCAATCCCCGTGACGGAGCCGAGCCCAAACATACGAGCATAACTTTCCAGAAGGTCAGCCCCCAAACGATTGCCGCATTCATAGAAGTAAACGTTATCGGAGTGACTTAACGCCGCGTGGAAGTCTAGCCAGCCGAGAGCCTCGCCGCCCGCGTTGCCCTTAGGAACAAGCCAATGCGTGCCGCCGTCAAAGATTAGTTCGTTAGGGTCGACCTTGCCCGTAGCGAGTGCCGCTGTACCCGTGACGATTTTAAACGTGGAGCCGGGCGGATACTCACCAGTTATCGCTTTGTTGTCCATCGGGTGATAAGGATTATTGTTGATTGCGTTCCAATCCTTAGTCGATATGCCGTGAGCAAAAAGGTTCGGGTCGAAGGCGGGACGACTAACCAGAGCTAAGACTTCGCCCGTCTGCGGATTGAGGACGACCGCCGCCGCCGCGTGACAGCCCAAAGAACTTAACATTTTATCAACCGCCGCCTCCGCCGCCATTTGTAAATCACGGTCAATCGTCAAGATTAGGTCGTAGCCGGGCTTAGGCTCCTTCTTGCCGAGGATTTGTACAGGCTTGCCCGCCACGTCGACTTCAACTTGCTCGCCGCCGTTCTCGCCGCGTATCTCTTTATCGTAGACGCGCTCCAATCCAAACTTGCCGATGATATCGCCGGACTTGTAGCCCTCTTCCTTTTTAGTCTCAAGTTCGGCGTCGGAAATTTCGCTGACATATCCGAACGTATGCGCACCCTCTTGCTTTAAAGAATAGTTTCTAATCGGCTGGACTTCGATGACGACGCCTGGATACAAATCCTTTTGCTCCTCGATAATCGTTACGATGTCTTGCGATACGTCGGGGCGAATGCGTATTGGGTCAAAGCCTGAGTGAACTGAAATCCGTTGCTGAATCTCTTCAATGGGAACGTTTAGGAGTTTGGAAACGCGTTCGACGACTTCGGGCTTAATCGGTTCGGTCAAAGGCAAAAGCGAGACGCTGAAGCCCGGACGGTTCGTGACGAGCAGTTGACCGTTCCTGTCGTAGAACGTGCCACGCGGAGCCATTGACGGGATAATCCTTATGCGATTGCCGTCGGCTAGGTGTGCGTAATATTCGCCGTCATAGAGCTGCAGATAGCCGACCCGCGCAATCAATATCGCAATGATAAGCGTCGCCATGATTGCTAGCGGCTTGAGTCGCCCAATATATTCTTCGCCATTGTTCGAGTTGTCAATCACCGTTATAATCCTCCTGAAACTTTCTTTAACGGGATTATATCATGCTAAGGAGAAATTTAAAGTGGCAAAAAGCAGTTTGACAGCTTGCGCAACGACAATTAAAATGCAAGCTAAAGGGGGGAATAAACAATGGCTGATTTCTTTGTTGATGAGGCGCGTGATGAGCTGGAGTGGTTTAAAAAGGATTGGATTAAAATAATCGGAGTAGGCAAAACCGGAATAAATGCGGTGTTGTACTTTAAGGACGTTGATAAGGATAATTCCCTTACTGCTTTGGCCGTTCCCGATAAAAATTTTATTGCCAATTCGAGAGCCGAAATTTTAGATTTTATTTCCGGCACTGATTGGTTGTTCGTGATAATCGATATTGAAGACATTGAGGATTTGAATATTGCCGAATGCATAAAAGAATTTAAATCGTTGCCGACATGCCCTTCATTTTCGCTTCCTTATTACTCAATGCCTTGTGAAATTACAGAATCCGGGACGATAATTAATAGAGGGGAACTACTCACTAGGGAAATAAAATGCCCGTTAGTAACTTCTATAATTTTGTGTCCTTCAGCCGAAGATGCTCGCATTAAAAACATAGACAGCAACTTTGGCACGTGGATAATTTTGCCGAAAGATAAAATTGCCGAAACCAGCTTAACTAACGATGAGATAATCTATCAAGTTGTAGACAAAATAACCTGCATACAGTCAATGAATTGTTTGATTGGAATGGATTTTACCGATGTCGTGACGACGCTGGAAAATCACGGCAGAGCATGTATCGGGTTCGGTGAAAGCCTTGACGCTGAAAATAATTCACTTGCCGCCGTTAAAAAAGTTTTGAAGTCACCGTTGTTTATTGAAGACATTGGGAAAGCTAAAAGATGTGTGCTTGCCTTTGTCGGAAACACTGAATCGCTTAATATGTTGGATGCGAATCAAGCGGCAACTTTTTTAGTTCATGAACTTTCGCAATCGGAAAACATTTGGGACGGAGTTTTATTTCAAGTAGTTAGTGATGAAACTGCCAATGACGGCGTGACAGCATTTGTACTCGCGACAGATTTTGAAAAGTAAAATTAAAAAGAGCGACGCGGTTAAAACTTCCCTGTCGCTCTTTTGATTTACCAAGCGGTTATTTTGAATGCGTCATGAGCAGCCCGACAAATTTCTCTGATGGCGTAATAGTTGACTTCATTATTGGAAACTAAATCACGACCGGACGGGTGCCAGTAGTTGATAATCAGCTTGCCGTTCCAAAAATAATCGTCGCTTTTTCCTTTGCGTGCGTTGGGAAACATATTGACTGCTTGCAAAAGATGAAGCGTATAGCCGCACAATATCACGTCGGGATTGATGATGTTTAGCTCTTCTATTAATTCGGCTTTGTCGGCTACAAGAAATTTCATGAGGTCTGCGTCGTTTGATTCATTTTGACCGTGGCTTTTTTTTATGTTAATCACCGCAATCGAACGGATAAGATTATCAGCCCGTGTTCCTTGCGGCTCGTCGTATTGGCAGGGCGGCTTGGTCGAGTCATAAACAGCTTGAGTCCAAACCGCGACTCGCGACCAAATCTGCGAACGCCCAAAGGCGACACCCTCGTTGTCGAGTGTTTTAGCTAAATCAAAGGGACCGCCGTAAGCCTCCTTCAGGAAGAACAGCACCTTGAGTTTCTGCTTGCTCCATTCAGTCTGATTAACAATGCCGTCCTCGATAAAATCAGCTGCGTGGTTAGGTTTGCGCTTCCAGCGGTCGAAAAGTTTTTCCAGTTGTTGTTTTTGGTCAATCATATAAATCATCTCCTAAAAAAATTATATCATGCAAAGGAGAAATTTAAAGTGGGAAATTTCAGCGCACCAATCGCGGCGGCAATGAAAAGATATTCGGCGGACGAAGTGCTACCTTTCCACACGCCTGGACACAAACAGGGACGCGGCGCACATGAACTCTTGCACGAACTCTTGACGGCGGAAGGACTGCGGCAAGAAGTCTCGCTAATGGAGGAGCTAGACGACCTGCACGCGCCGCACTCTTGCATAATGGAAGCTCAAGCTTTGGCGGCTAGGCTTTGGCACGCGGACGAGTGTCTTTTCATGGTCAACGGCACAACATCAGCAGTACAAGCAATGTTATTCGGGACGCTCAAGGCGGGCGATTTGGTGATGATTCCGCGCAATGCTCATCGGTCGGTTATCGCGGGGCTAATCTTATCGGGCGCAACTCCAATCTTCTTGCCCGTGGACTTCGACGACGAATTTAATCTGCCGCTCAATGTCAGTGTCGAGACGATTGCTCGCGCCATAAAAAAATTCCCGCAAGCGCGGGCGGTGCTGTTAGTCTCTCCTAATTATTACGGCGTGGCGGCGGAATTGCAAAAGATTTCAAAGTTAGTGCACGCGGCGGGCATGATTCTATTAATCGACGAGGCACACGGCGCACATCTGACTTTCTGCGACGAGCTACCACCTTCAGCAATGGAAGCGGGAGCCGACCTCGCGGCGCAGTCGACGCATAAAATCCTAGGCTCCTTGACGCAAACTTCAATGCTCATGCTAAGGAAAGATTTCATAGACGTTGAACGGGTCAAGCGGGCGGCAAGCCTTCTGCAGACGACCAGCCCCAATCAACTACTGCTTGCGTCTTTGGACATTGCCCGACTTCAAATGCAAATCGACGGACAAAAAAAAATTTGCGCGGCAGTCGAGCTATCAAAGCGGCTCCGAGCAGAGATAAAAAATATTTTCGGGCTTAAAGTCTTCGAGGGCATTAACCTAGACCCGACAAAAGTAACCGTGAACGTTCAAGGCTTGGGGCTAACAGGTCAGGAAGCGGAAGAGATTTTGCGCCGCGAACTCCGCGTTCAATGTGAGCTGTCTGACGTGACGAATCTTCTGTTCTTAGTGACCTTCGCTGACGATGAAGAGACAATTTCCAAACTCCTCGACGCCCTAAGACGATTGCCGCGACGCACGCCTAAAAAAATCTTGCCGCCCCTGTTGCCGAAGGGAATCACCGTTGCCAAGCTTAGCCCACGTGAAACTTTCTACCTGCCCGCCGAGGTTGTCGCACTCAATGAAGCAGTCGGGAGAGTTTGCGCCGAGGAAGTGACCTTCTATCCGCCGGGGATTCCGCTACTCATGCCCGGCGAAGAGATTTCCGCGCAAGTCGTCGAGATGATTGGCCACTCTCAAGGACGCGTCATCGGCATGGGTGATTCAACCTTAGCAACGATAAAGGTCGTCGCCTAACGAACAGGCATTTCCAAATCGTCAAGGGGTTTGAACTCCAAGCCGTCGGGGGTCTTCAAGATGACTTCTAAGTTGTCGCCGCTCTTTACGGGATCTGCGAATTCGACAGGCACGCCATTAACCTTGATTACAAAACTCATGCGGCTTTTGGCGGGCGGCGGCTTGAAGTTGACGGCAAGCAAGGCGTCGCTGACCATGACGAAATTTTTCTCCTCGCGTTCGTAGACAATTTCCGCGCCGTCCTCAACAATCGTGTTTTCGGTCGAGACCCGCCCATTGACGCTAAGGAGAATCGTCGTAGCCGTCGGTATCCTGTACTCCTTGCCGGTGTATAAAATCTTCACGGCAGTGGCTCGGCTCTCGTCCTTGATAATCTCGCCGACTTTGATAGCGTCGTTGGCAACG
>JAFQZB010000160.1 GCA_017406175.1 Selenomonadaceae bacterium
AATACATCATTGACCATGCCGATAACTTGCCAGCGGTCTTCGTCCTGTGAATGTCTATCATCGCGACGTTCAATGCGATTTTCATCAGTAAAAACCAACGCGGCAGTTTCAAAGCTTATGCCGTGCTTTTGTTTATTAATCGCGGCTTTCTTATTGTCCCATTCGACAAGTTGACCTTCAATTATTTTCGTAACGTCACTCATGCCAGTGCATCGCCGCCGCCGACATAATCTTGAATCGCCAGCGAGTAGACAAGCCGCCTATCGCGCATGAAACTTAAGACGCGCATGACTTCCCACGCCGTATCCAAACTCGTCAGGCAGGGCACACCAAGTTCAACCGTGGCACGACGAATGCGGAAACCGTCCTTTGCAATGTGCTTGCCGGGGGCTTGAGTATTAACGACCATGTGAATTTTGCCGAGCTTAATCATCTGGATAATATCCGTGCTACGTTGATGAACTTTGCCGACGACCTCCGCCGCAATGCCGATTGACTGAAGAGCTTTAGCCGTTCCCTCCGTCGCCACAATCTTAAAGCCCAGTTCCGAGAACGCTTTAGCGAGTTGCTTCATCTCTTCCTTGTCCTTGTCGGCGACCGTGAACAGTATGCAACCGTGCTTGGGAATGTTCATGCCGGCACCGGTTATCGCCTTGTACAGTGCGCGGGCGTAGTGGTAATCAATGCCCATGACCTCGCCGGTTGACTTCATCTCTGGTCCTAAGGAAATGTCCACGTCCTGCATTTTGGCGAACGAGAACACCGGAGCTTTAACAGCGACATAGGGCTTAGGCTCAACCAGTCCCGAATAGTAGCCCAAACCCTTTAACGTCTCGCCGAGGGCAACACGCGTCGCCACGTTGACCATTTTAATATTTGTGACCTTGCTTAGGAATGGAACCGTGCGACTTGACCTCGGATTGACTTCGATAACGTAAACGCGACCGTCCGCCACGACGTATTGAATATTCAACAGCCCGTGAACGTCAAGGGCGATTGCCATGCGCTTAGTGTAGTCGGTGATTGTGTAGATGACCTTCGAGGGCAGAGTTTGCGGCGGATAAACGGCAATGCTATCTCCGCTGTGAACGCCCGCCCGCTCGACGTGCTCCATTATGCCGGGTATAACAACGTCCACGCCGTCGCAAATCGCATCAACCTCGACCTCCGTGCCTTGCATGTACCTATCGACTAAAACGGGGTGGTCGGGCGTGACTTTAACGGCGCGGCTCATGTAATCGCGTAGCTCCTCTTCGTTGTAGACAATCTCCATTGCCCGCCCGCCGAGGACATAGCTCGGACGAACCATGACGGGATAACCGATATTCGCGGCACCCGTTATCGCGTCGTCTAGGTTGGTTACGCTAATTCCTCTTGGGCGCGGGATATTTAATTCCGTCAACATCTCGTCGAAGCGTTCGCGGTCTTCTGCGCGGTCTATGTTGTCTACGCTCGTCCCGAAGATTTTAACGCCCGCCGCCGCTAAGCTCGCCGCAAGGTTAATCGCCGTCTGCCCGCCAAATTGAACAATGACGCCTTCGGGCTTTTCCTTGTCGATAATGTTCAGCACGTCTTCAGTTGTCAGCGGCTCGAAGTAAAGCTTATCGGATATGTCAAAGTCCGTCGAAACCGTCTCTGGATTGTTGTTGATGATAATTGCCTCAATGCCCGCCTCGCGCAGTGCCCAAACGCTATGCACGGAGCAATAATCGAACTCAACGCCCTGCCCTATGCGAATCGGCCCCGAACCCAAGACGACTATTTTGCGGTTCTTGCTGACTTCGACCTCATCAACCTCGCCGCGATAAGTCGAGTAGTAGTAAGGCGTCGCCGCCTCGAACTCCGCCGCGCACGTGTCAACCATCTTATACACGGGGAAGATTTTAAATTGCTTGCGCATGTCCCGAACGTCGCTGAGCTTCGCGCCAGTCAGCTCGGCTATCGATTTATCAGCAAGCCCGATAAGTTTTGCCTCGCGAAGGGTCTTAGCGTTGAGGTCGCCCTTCTGCAAACGAACTTCCATATCCGTGATATTTTTAATCTTGTCGATGAACCAGCGGTCAATCTTTGTGATGTCGGCAATCTCTTCGGGCGTGGCG
>JAFQZB010000161.1 GCA_017406175.1 Selenomonadaceae bacterium
ACAACCCGTTTTCACCAAGTACAACACCGCATTGACCAATTCGCGCTTTTCCCATTTGTACTTACGCATATTGGAGAACAAGGGCGCGATGACGTCCCATTGCTCGTCCGTTAAATCTGTTTCGTATTTTTTTCTCATAATGTGTCTACTATATCACTATTCAATTTTTATGAACACCTGTTCTAAAATTCTAAAATATGAGAATTGGAGGATTTTACAATTCGCGGATAATTTTTTGTCGAATGAGTTCATCTTTATCGAACTCGGACATCAATTCCCAATCCTTTTCCATTTCGAGATTGTTGCCAGTGGAGCGGGCGACGAGCTGAACTGCTTGCGGTTCCTTTAAAATAGCATCATCGGCAATTATGGAGGCAAGTGAATTGCCCGACGAATTACCTGAATAATTAACTTTGTAACAGATATTGGGTTTATCGAGAGCAAGTTGAATTTTGAGTGCATCAAGTTGTTCTTTAGCGTGATTCATTCTTTGCGCCAAATTTTTGACGCGAGTTTCTATTTCTTCTAATCGGCGGACGAATTTATAATTTTTGCGAAGGATACCGGCGGCGATGAGTTCAATTTTCTTAATCGAGTCGGGTTTTTGGCACAAGGAATCCAACTCGGCTTGTTTTTGTTCAATGGAAAGCATTAAATTGGCGAGGCGAGCTTTTTCTATTTCGATTAAGGTCTTTTGCTTGGTGAGCAGATATTTTTCTTGCAAGAAAGTGGAACGAGACGTTGTTGACCAGTCACGACTTTGAAATATTTTTTCGCTTTGGTCGACGACAATAATATTTTTAGCGAGACGTTCTTCATCTTTTTTACACTGGCGAATGGTGACGCGTAATTTTTTTAAATCGCCGCTCACGAAGATATTTTTTGCCATAGCAATAGCGCGTTGCGGAGAAATAATTCGTTTTTGCAAGTCAAATTTCAGGTCGAGGTTCTTTTCGTATTCTTTTTTCAGCCCGAAATATTGCCGGCGAATAATATCGTAAACTTCGCGGGTTCTGAAAATATTTTTGTTATCATCGGACAGAGTTTGGGAGAAAATTTCATTTTGAAGAGCGTCAACAGCGTGGGCAAGGTTATCACTCTCGCGCCTTAACATTTTTTTTGCGTAAAGGTTCGCCTGAAGAATCTGATGAGTGACGAGTTGAATATTTTTCTTGCAGTCGGGAGAATCAAGCTTTTTTTCAATCTCAGCGACGGATTTTTTCATCAACCTTGCCGCTGATAATAGAGAAAAAATTTTAGAATTAACACCGGCAACAAGGTCGTTATAGGCTTTCAAAGCGTCCTTTTGGGTTTCTTTTGGCTTTTTAAGAGTCTGTAAAAATTCTTCCAACTGTTTTTTCTGTGCGAGTGTTTCAAAATAGTTTTGCCATAATTCGCGCTCGGATTTAGTCATGTATTCGAGTTTGGCTTGTTCTTGTGCGTCATGAAAAGAAATAATGACGCGCTTCCATTTATTAACCTCTGCGACCGCTGTGAACATTTTAGTTTTCAGCTCTTGCTGATATTGAGAAAGAAATTTTTGCGAAATAAATTCTTGCGAGTCGGTAAGATTCTTGGCGTTGGTCGTAGAAATTTGAACAGCGTCTTTCGTTTCTAATTCTTCTTTTTCCTTAGCGATAGCGTCCAATTTCATGACTAAATCAAAATGTTGCTTGCGCAGGGAGCGAAATTCTTTCAGGCGTTCTACTTTCTCGTCATCATTCTCTTTGCAGGAAATCACTCCTACATATTCTTCCGGAACTCGGCTAAAAAGTCTGGCAAGGAAAGAATCGCCGTTTTTCTCCGCTTCTTCCTTCTGTGCCTTGAGAGAGCGATGGTCAACGCGAATGGAAAAGCCATTTTGCTCCAATACTTCATTTTGGATTTGTGCGAAGTCGGCGCGAAGAACGGGAAGAAAATTTTTATTAGCCCAGTTGCGATTTTTGGGCGCACCATGTTTGCGGCGTTCTTCAAAAGAAGGCTCTGAACCATCTTTTTTCTTCCGCGCGGGGTATTTAAAGAAATTACAAGCGGCTCGCTCCTTCTTTTGTTCCACTTCATCTATCATTCGCTCTGAAAACATAATATGAACATGAGGATGATGTTGTCCGTCCGACATTACTCCGATTTTATTATGAATCGCGTACGCGTAATAATGATTGCTCAAATGTTTTGCGATGAAGGCGTCGATGATTTGGCGATATTGTTCGACGGTGGTTAATTCGTTAGGCAAGGCAAATTCAATTTCCATATATCGGCGATTTCCTTTGCCTTCGTACTTATCAGCGGCTTGAAAAAATTTCTTCGGGTCATTCTTCGCCCATTTTGGCAAGCGATGAGCATGAAAAATACAGCCGCCTCGTTTGGCAAATGCCTTTTCCCGATTGATATATTCGACGTGAGAAAGAGCAGAAAGTTGCTCCATTGTATCCGCTATATTCTCTAAAATTTTGTTGGCAGTGAACTTAGCTAATCTGGCTTGTTCGGAAGAAAAATCCCATCGCACAAGGTTATAGCTGTCTTTTGCGATAGCGTCCAACTGACCAGATTCATCATCCGGCAAAAACAGGTCAGTTCCTTTTGATTCTGAACAAACCAAAGGGAGTTCGGACAGTGTTGGCAAGCGAAGTCCGTTTTTGGTTGCATCTTCGATTGTCTTTGCATGAGTTGCCGCAATACTGGGCTTGGGATTTGGTCTCTTTGTGACAATAGTTCCTCCGTTGGCAATAAATTTTTTGTCGTCATTTGATTTTCTCTCCTTTAGGCGTTCAAATTCTTTTTGTAAAAGTCGGTCAGCAAAAGTTACTGGAAGATTTGCTAGCAAGGCAGTTTGCAAAACAGCTTTATGGAAATCCGGCGAACCATTTATGATTAGCGGCTGATGATTCATTGTCTCGGCGGCAAGCATAAGAGCGATAGATAAAGTAGTAGGAGAGGCATTTTCGGTCACTTCTATTCCCTTAGCAGAATTTTTGATAGAACCGAAATCGTCGGTCTTGTACAAGAGAGTTTCTAATCCTTCAAGTGCATTTGAGGTTTGGGCTGTCGTTATGCAATCGCCGACAAATTTGTTATTTTTCTGCCACTGCTCGTCGTGGGAAAAAGAACCTTCGCGGTTAATATATTCCACGTGTTTGACCGCTGAAATTTTTGTTCCGTTAGGTTTCTTGTCCGACTTGAGCCGGAAATGGAACATCGCCATGAAAAAAATCCTCCTCTCCGTAGCCAACCGCAGGTTCAAGGAGCATAGCGACTGGCAAATTTTTCCGCCGACAAACGGCGTCATAACGAGCTAAAAACAGCGTTTCACGAAGTGAAATGCGGAAGTGAACATTTTCGATAAAATCTTCGCTTGCCTATCTTAGCATATTCTCAATCAACGACTGCACAATTTTTGCACAATTTTTTTGGCATTCTATGACAAACCAATTTTCTTGTGGTATAGTCTTCGGCGGTGAGGCATTTTGCGCAAGGGTAGGTTAGAATTTTTAAACTCGCAGTCCGATAATTTAGGCACTTCTTTGGAAGATGTGGAAAAACGAATTAAAGCTTTGGGGGAGGATTCAAATAATGAAAAAGAATTGCGCTACTTAGCCAGACTCCTGTACGCCGGAAAAATTCTTGAAAAAGTCGGCTTGCTATATTCCTTCAATGAGCAGTCTTTAGCTCAATTTCTGTCGGAGAATAAAAGCAAATTGCAAAAGCCGCCTGACTAAAATCTTAGAGGTGATATTTTATGCGACAAAGTTCTTATAAAAGCATCGAGAAAAAATTGGAAAAGAAAAATGGCGAGTTAGTCGAGCTACGCGACTTCAGAAAAAAATTGGACGCCAAAGAAAAAGAAATCTGCGCGGAGATAGAGAGATTGCAGAATGAAAAGGTTGAATTCATTTTCGCGCAGGTTAAAAAGGAAATCAAAAATGAAAACCTTGATATATCGTCTGGCTCAATTTTATCTTTGGTTGAAGTGTTGCGTAAAAATCAGCAGATAATGAATCCGGAAGCAACTTCGGAGAAAATCGCGGATTCAGAGTTGAAATTTTCAGTTAAGGTTAAGGATGTACATGACTAGAGAAAAAATATTTGAAAACAGGCGCGAGGTTGCCGGAAAGATTTGCCAAGATATTCGCGCCAATAACGGTCGAATGCTTAATGCGAAATATTTTTCCGAAAGACCATATTGCGCTGGCGCGACGCCGTACAAATTTAGCACGGCTAATTATTTGAGACTGATTTCATCAGACAACGAAATAATTCAAAAAGGAAATCCGCGCTGGTTTTCTGCTACTGAAATAAAAAGTAACGAGTGGTCGCTTAAAGAAAATGCTATGCCAGTTTTACTTGAAGTATGGACAAAAGACTCCGACCACCAATGTTCCCTGACCGAATTTTATAATGCTTCGGATGTTTTGGGGAAAGAAAGCTTTCAGCATAAAAATCAATCGTTGGAAACGGTTCTTAATTTTTTGAAAGAGCGTGGAATCCTCGAAGTTGATGATAAAATTGTTTCTCTTCAAGACGCTATCTACGCTGTAAAAAAATATGCTGAATCTCACGGCGCAAACGAGTTGACTTCTATTTTGTCCGCGCAGACTTGGCTTTTAGAAATGGGATTGCAAACAAAAATAATTTCTTTCCTGCCAGTTTTCGACGAAAGTATTTTGGCAGAGATAGAAAAATCACCCGATATTCTTTTTGAAGCCATGAGTAAGGCTAATTCTATTTTGAAACAGCTTCGCCGTGAAAAAGTAAAGTCGGCTACGGAAAATATTACGACCGAAGAAATTTTCCGCGACTTAAAAATCATCTATCACGGTAGTGAAGGAGAATTGCAAAACAAAAACGGCTTCGCCTATCCGAAAGAATCTATTCTAACTGGCATCTGGGCATATAATTTCCTTTTAGCTATTAAATCAGCACATGAACAAAAAATTTGGTTGGAATTCTCCTATAAAGATTATTCTCACGGAAAATTTCTAATCTCCGGTGAGGACTTTGCTTTTGATGAAGAAAAATTCTTAACGCCGTTCTTGCGTAATCGTTTGGATAAAAATCGTCAATACCTTTTGGATAATCCTCACGAACTTAAAAAATATCTTTTGACCGAAAAAGCGATGCCCGCTGAAGAACTTTTTGCTCGTATCTCCCTTGAATCAAAATTTTTTCAAGGGGTAATGGATGAATTTCAGCACGAGGAATTTTCTTATTTGGAAAATACGCTCGAAGATTAGGCAACAAAAAAGACGACAATCACTCCTAAGTGAAGGTCGTCTTTTTTTGCGCTTTCAATTTGGGCAAATTTCTTCAATCAAGCGTGTTATTGGGAATTGTGGATATTTTTTGTTCCATTCGCCAATGCTCATAACATTAAGTTCATCAATCATTTTCATTGGAAAGTGACTTTGCTTTTGCAATTCAAATGGCAATCTCTTGGCTAAAAGAATTTTCCATTGATTTCTTAGCGTGATACTTCCTAATTTCGCTTCAACAATAAAGCAATAGATTTTTCGTTTACTTAATCCGCGCTCACTGAACATGCAAAAATTCAAACTGTCGTAATATTTTCTGGCAATGATATTAAGTTTCCTATCGTCTGCGGGATTAAAATCAGGGTTAGTAGCGTCTATCCGATTTGCATTCTTACATTCGACAAAAATCAATTCCTCGTCCGTTTCTGCTATAAAATCTACGTCATTTAATGGAATTCCGGCTTTGTGGAAAATGGAATTAAGTTTATCCGTCGCCCATAGTGCTTCGGAAAAGTCTATTTGTAAGGAAGGCGGAGTTGTTTCGTTACTTTCGTCCTTAAAAACTTTTTCCATGTTAGTCTCCAATCTGGATTTGATAGACACGTTCGAGCAAGTGATTAAACGCGGCGGAAATGTCGTTATGCTTCAGATTCTCGAAATAAGGCTGCGTTTCGCATTTTACTCCGCTAGTTTTTTCCTCAAAATATAAGGAATGGAAAAGAACACTGTCATTATCTCTTTTAGCGACATCAAAATATTTGGCAAAAATATAGTTATGCGTGCTGAGAAAAATTTGAACGCCATGCCGCGAGAGTTCCAGCAGACATTCTACGATTTTTGGCAAAAACTTCGGATTTAAATTCGCTTCCGGCTCGTCCCAAATTAAAATACTATCTTCATTGAGATTGTCCGTCATAAGTAATTGCCACAACAAGCCAATTTTCTTTAATCCTTCTGCCTCCAGCTCAAAGAGAATCATCTGTCCATTATTTTTCTTGATATAGAATTCTTCATTTTCAAATACAACGATTCCGTCCATCATTTCTTCCAAAATTGGCAAAATAGCCAACGCTAACTTTGGCGGTTGTTTTACTTTCCACTGACTTGCCTTGATAACAATGTCCGTCAAAGTTTTGTCGAAAGGGAAATCGCGATATTTGTTCGCCATCGCCAAAAATCCCGCCGAATGCGTCAGCATATCCTTAACTGGAATATAGACTGCGGGAAATTTTTTACCGTCGGGAATTTCAAGAAAATATTCTACCAATTCACTGCCACGAATCTGCTTACGAGTGACATTTTTGGAAGTTATGCTTATAGTAAGTTGCCCAATATTTTTGTTACGGAGCAAATTAGCTTCTTGTTGTTTTTCTTTAAAACATTTCAATAGCTCATCATTTTGGCTTTCAGCTCTGCTCAATTCACAAGCGGCATAAATCGCTTTAAGCAAATGAGTTTTTCCTGTGCCGTTTTCGCCAATGAAAATGTTAATGCTGGACGAAACATCAATCCGAAAGTTTTTAAACACCGTAAAATTTTTTAAGCCGATTGATTCTATGCTCATTGCAAGTTCACCTGATTCTCAAACGCTCTTTGGAAAGATTTTTTCACTAATTCGATAGCCCCAAGAAATTTACCTGCCAAAAAGTAGGATAGAGAGTTCCCTATTTTTACATTGCTGTTTTCTAGTTCCCTCTTCTTTTCTTCTGTATAAAAATTGCTCACCGAACATACTTTTACTTTAGTTAATGATTTTCTTAAATGCACATTGATAAATCCTCCGTTGTGAATTAAAATTTGGCGGGGGTGATTTTTATGTTGGTCGGTTATGTTCGCGTTTCCACTGTTGAGCAAAGCGAAGAGCGGCAGATTATTGAACTGCACGAAAAAGCTGGCGTTGAAAAATTTTTTGTCGATAAAGTCTCTGCTAAGTCTGCTCAACGTCCTAAATTTGATGAGATGATGAACTTTTTGCGGGAAGGCGACGAGTTAATTGTTTCCGAATTCTCGCGCCTTGCTCGTTCCACTACCGATTTGCTCAATATCGTCGAATCTCTCACGAAAAAAGATGTCAAAGTCCGCAGTCTCAAAGAACAGTTGGACACTTCCACTCCTCAAGGAAAATTTATGTTGACCATCTTCGGCGCGATTGCTGAATTTGAACGCGAATTGCTTTTGCAACGTCAGCGCGAAGGTATTAAGCTCGCCAAAGCCGCAGGTAAATACAAAGGTCGCAATGCTAAAAAATGTCCGAAGGATTTCGGATTTTACGAGCAAGGATATTACGATAGAGTTTACACCGTGACTTATATTGCTAAACATTACAAAGTTTCTCGTCCAACCGTGTACAAATGGATCCGCGAA
>JAFQZB010000162.1 GCA_017406175.1 Selenomonadaceae bacterium
ATGTTATAATCCGTTCCCGTGGCCGCTATTCTACACCGACGAGCAACAAAAAAGGATAGAGGCGACCGCGCAAGCGATTTTGGACGCGAGAGCCAACTACCCGAACGCGACTTACGCCGATTTATACGACGAAGTATCAATGCCGGCAGATTTACGGAAGGCGCACACTGAAAACGACCGCGAAGTCATGAAGGCGTATCGTTTTCGGGAGGATATACCGGAGCTAGCAATGCAAATCGTCTTGTTGAACAGTTATCAGACGTTGCACGAGGAGTTTGACTTGGAAGACGACGAATGAATTTTGGGAGGCGTTAAGCGTGAATATCAACCTTGTGAGATTCAATACGGACGTGGGCAAGACCAAGCCCGAAAATTTGGTTCACGCCGACGCCGCCTGTCCTTTTTGCGACGTGGAGCATTTGACGAACATAATCGACACCGACGGCGATATAATCTTCCTCAAGAACAAGTACAACGTCATAGAGGGCGCAGACCAATTTGTATTGATTGAGGGGCGCGAGTGCAATAGCGATATGCCCGCCTACACCAAAGAGAAAATGCGCCACGTGATTAGAATGGGCATTAAGCATTGGAAAAATCTTTTGGCGTCGGGCAAGTACGAGGAGGTTCTTTTCTTCAAGAACTACGGAATCATGAGCGGCGGCACGATTCGACATCCGCACATGCAACTTGTTGGCTTCCCGCACTTGAAATCCGATTTGCTCTTCGACGAGGCGGAGTTGCGCGGGATTGTCATTGCCGAGCGCGACGGCGTCGAGTTCAACGTCTCGAATTGTCCGCGAGTGGGCTTCGGCGAGCTTAATATCGTCGTGGAGGCGGGTGGCAGTCTCGACGCTTTGGCGGACTTCATTCAAGTCGGCGTGCATTACGCTATGAATCACTTCAACAAACGCTGCACGAGCTACAACATCTTCTTCTATCGCCGAGCCGAGAAAATCTTTGCCAAGGTCATGCCACGCTACGCCACCAGTCCTTACTTCGTCGGCTACAATATCCACTTCCTGCCTAACAACGTCGAACGCCTTGCCAATGAGATTCGGCGGCTCTACTTTCATGAAGGTTAAACTTTCATTAGCTCGTTGACAAAAGGCTTTCCCTTGATAAAATCCCGTTGAGTTTTGAACTAAATATTTCTTGCAGATAATCGGCGGCAGTTCATTTCAGAAGATATGATTGTCGCCTTTGGCTTTAAGGAGGTATTTAAAATGGCAACGGTCACTCAACTTTTTGGCACGGAAGGTGCGGATTTGCTTTATGGCGGCGACAACATCACGCTTATTTCTTCCTACGGCGGCAACGACACCATAATCAATCCTAGGGGCGGCGTTTGGATTGACGCGGGCACCAATAACAATCTTGTATCCCAGGCGGCAGCTGGCAACATGACAATCATAAGCGGCGACGGCAATGATACAATTCAAGTAGCCACGGACAAAACCGTACAATACTACAACCTAATCAGTGTCAGCGGCGGAGATAACCTAATCGACAATGGCAACGTCATGTATTCGACAATCACGGCGGGCAAGGGCAATGATACGATTTCTAGCGGCGGACATGGCACTAAGATTAATGCGGGCGCAGGTGACAACTCAATCGTCATCGTAGACGCGGACGGCGGCAATTCAATCGTCGCGGGCAGTGGCAATGATTTCGTCTCGGTGATTGGTTCAAGCAGTAGCAATACAATCAAAGTGAGCGCGGGCAACAATACAATCATTGGCGGACTAGGCACGGGCAACAGAGTTATCGCGGGCAACGGTAGCAATCGCGTATCAATCGGCGGCGGACTCGTAAGCCTGGGCACAGCGACTGGTTCAGGCAATGAAGTCTCGCTCGGAGCTCATGGCAAATCGTCTGTCATCTCTGGCGGCGGCAATGATACTATTCAAGTAGCCACGGACAAAACCGTACAATACTACAACCTAATCAGTGTCAGCGGCGGAGATAACCTAATCGACAATGGAAACGTCATGTATTCGACAATCACGGCGGGCAAGGGCAACGATACTATCTCTAGCGGCGGACATGGCACTAAGATTAACGCGGGCGACGGTAACAACAAAATTACAGTCTCTGGCGACGGAGGCAATACGCTAATCGCGGGCACTGGCAACGACACCTACACCGGTAGCGGCGGCAACGATTTGTTCGTCTACAAGGGCGGCAAGGACATCATCACCAATTACACCTCTGGCGATAGAATTTCATTGGCGGGCACGGGCGCAAGTGTGCTAAGCAATATCAGCGGCGTTTCATTCAGCAAGAAAGGTGCCGCAATCCTAACCTTCAACACAAGCAATAAGCTCACACTCAATGACGCCGCAAATCTCCAGATTGTCATTAACGGTCAGACACTTCTCCTTGAAAAAAATCTTCTCGCTACGTCCGACGGCAAGAGTGCTACGTTGACTTCGGCGTTTAGTAGCAATTTCAGCTTGGGTTCTTATACCAACGTCAATGCCTCTGCAGTGGCTAAGGCAATCAAAATCACGGGCAACGCCTCCGCCAACTCGATAATCGGCAGTGCTTACAATGATTCAATCTACGGCGGCGACGGTGCTGATACGCTCTCTGGCGGTACGGGCGATGATAAACTCTTTGGGCAAGGCGGCAACGATTCATTGAACGGCGGAGACGGTGCTGATACTTTGTCTGGCGGTTCGGGTGATGATAAAATCCTCGGCG
>JAFQZB010000163.1 GCA_017406175.1 Selenomonadaceae bacterium
GGCGTGTCAATACCGCAAGCAGTAATGGCTCTGCGCAATCAACGAAAACCTCATCGTCAACATTCGCGAGATCTTCGGTTGTTTCAATACCGCAAGCAGTAATGGCTCTGCGCAATTGGAGATTATTTGGTCCTTCTTCACGGAACCATCGACGGGTTTCAATACCGCAAGCAGTAATGGCTCTGCGCAATTTGAAAAGTATGACCAAATCATTGCGCAGTTTAAGAGTGCGATGTTTCAATACCGCAAGCAGTAATGGCTCTGCGCAATTTACGCCGTTGGTACTACTGGCGACGTGACATTCGTCGTGTTTCAATACCGCAAGCAGTAATGGCTCTGCGCAATAGTTAGCCTAGAAACTAGCGACCGGACGCGGGGAGAATCAGACTTTTGGAAAGAGATTTAAAAAGCGTCGTCTAAAGTGAGATTTCCCGCTAGTCATCGTCATTTAGATTTCATAAAAGTCTTGTCTTCGTTGAGCTGACGCCACTTATCCGCTTTGGAAAATGTTTAGCTCAAATGGCGTCTGTGCGTTCCCTCCAATCACTTTCCATTTCAAAGAACATTTGCCGCCAAACTTATACCACAGCCGCCGCCGAATTGCAAATAAAATTTCACCGCCGATTGAGGCACTCGGAAAATTTCTTGACGCGCTCGACAATCACATCACGCGAATTCTTGTCGCCGTACTCGCGATAAGTCTTAGCCATGTACTCTTCGTAGCGATTGCAAAAGATAATTCGTCCGTCCTCAGTCAAGCTACACTCGTCCTCCTGCGTCAAAAAGTCTTCGGGCTGAATCATTCGCTTGTTTAGCAAATTCAAAACGAACCTGTCGATGATTGGCTGACGAAAGAACTCCATTAAGTCGAAGATGAGCGAATCCTTCCTGCCGTCGTTGGCGTGAAAAAATCCAATGCGAGCGTCCATACCGGCAAGAGCGGTGGCAGTCCTGACCTCGCGTTCAAGGAAGGCATAACCATAATTCAGCAGAGAATTCACGGGGTCTTTGGCGGGGTGTTGCGAACGCTCCTTCCACTTCCAGCGGCTTTGGTCTAGTAGCTCGGTGAACGTCGCGAAGTAATACTTTGACGCAATGCCCTCGACGCCGCGAACCTCCTCCAGCGTCTTGACGGCGGACAACTTGTCGGCGGTCTGCTTTAGCTTCTTAGTCGTCCGTTCCAACTTCTCGGCCTCAACTGATTTCTCGTAGCGTTTGAGCAAGGCTCGTTGATTGGAAATTTTCTCGGCGATGATTTCTTTGGACAAGTCCAGTTGCTTGCCCATGTCGCGGAAGATTTCAAGCTGACGGAGGAGCCGCGTTGCCGATTGTTTTTCGTGGACGAAGTGCCCGATAATTTTCCCGCGCCCGTCAATGTAAAAGATTGGTATGCGTTGTTCCATGAGTTCAAAGATAGTTTGCGTCGAAAGCTGAGCATTGCGACTGACGACCACGCCAGCAATCGAACGAATTGGCAAGCGTCCGATGACCTCGGAATTTTTCTCGACGACGATACGCGGTCCCGCCTTACGTGCGCAGGAGCCTTCCGACAAAAGATAAAGTATGCCCAAGATGATTCACCTCACACGACGAGAAATTTTTTCTCTTCTTCCAGCGGCTTAGTCGACAGCCACAGATTTTTTTCGCAGGACTTGCACAGCGGCACCATTAGCACCGAGCTACCTTCCGACTCGGCGGCGATTGCCAGTAAGTCTTTCCAGACCAGAGCCGCCCGCTCCTTTTCGAGTCGACAACTGAAGACGCTGTATTGCACACGCCACGCGAACCGCTCCAAATAGTTGACGACGTTATCGCGGGTCTTGTCGTCGGGGATGTCGTAGCAGATTAAATATCTCATCAAACACCAGCTCCAAAAATTTTCCGCCATTATACAACGGAACACTGCGCCGGCAAAATCTATTTGAAAAAAGTTCGATGCGGTGGCATAATACGCGGCGAGGAGGTGAGCAGATGGCTCAAAAAGTTTTTAAAGCCTTGCTGTTCGACACGCGGAGCATTCAGCGTTATATTTATTCGGGCAACAAGCTCCGCACGAACGTCGGCGCGTCCTATCTAGTCGACAGAATCTTTTTCGACGTGCTGATTGATGGCGTGCTAAGGAAGATGTTCCCCGACGAAAAGTTTTCCGCACTCGACGACGCATGGACGCCCGCCAATGACATGCTCAAGCCCTGGACTGACATGAAGACTTGTTGCGTGGCTTACGTGGGCGGCGGCAATGCTCTGCTACTGTTCGACGCTGACAAGGACGATTTGCCCGTTGAAGTCGTCAAGAACTTCACGCGCAAGCTTTTGGTCGAGAGACCGGGCTTGAAGGTCGGCGCGGCTATCGGTGAGGTGTCAATCGTCGACGATAAGATTGAGAACCTAGACGCCTTGTACGCTAAGCTCAAGCGGAACCAAAACAATATTTTCCCCGCCGTCAACGTTCCGTACACAGGCTTAACGCTAAGTTGTGAGATTAACGGCGAGGCGGCGAACTTCTACGACACGCGAGGGCTTTTGGGCGACGTGAAGTTTTATTCGCAAGAGGTAGCAGTCAAAGCTAAGGCAGCCGACGACGCCAACAGGAATTTGCGCACGCGGTTTAATGAAATCTTCACTCTGAAGAACTTCCCTGAACGCATGGACGATTATCAGTTCCCGCTTGAGGTCGATAGGCTCGGACAACGGGATGGCGAAAATTATTTTGCAATCGTGCACGTCGACGGCAACAACATGGGCTTGAAGTTCCGCACGTGCAAGAGTCTGACGGAACGACGCAAACTCTCCCGCGAGATTAGACGCAAGACCGAAGGAGCCTTCGCCGAGCTGTTGATACGAATCATACGCATGAAGCGTGATAAACTCTTCGGCGACGCTCTCGACCTCGATAAGGATTGTCTGCCGATACGCCCGCTGATTATTGGCGGCGACGATGTGACCTTCCTTTGCCCGGCGAACGTGGCAATCCTCTTCACGAAGACGCTAATAGAAACTTTGAACGCCGAAACCTCGCCCGACGCCCCCGAACACTTGACGGAAAAGTTTTCGCGACGTATGGACGCTTGCGCGGGCATTGCAATCTTGCCAACGAAATATCCGTTCTTCCGCGGCTACAAACTCACCGAACAACTTTGCGACGCTGCCAAAAAGTCAATGCGCAAACTCGGCACGGAAGACCTAAGTGGCTCCAGTTGGTTAGATTTCGCAATCCTTCACGGCGAACAGGCTCCAACCCTCGAACAGATTCGGGCGACGGAATATCGCGGCGCACGCGGCAACTTGCACTTCGGACCCTATCGCCTCTGCAACCCGACGGACGACGCTCACAACCTAGAAAACTTAATCGACTGCGTGAAGAAGTTTCCAAAGGCAATGGCGAGCAACAAAATCAAAGAGATGCGCGGGATTCTTCAACGCGGACAATCCGACGCGGAAAAGTTCCTCCAGCAGCTAAAAGTTCAGAATCGGAGCTTGCCTGCCGTCGAGGGTTGGGAAAAGTTCACTGCGACGCTTTGGGCTGACGGGCTGACGCCTTACGTAGACGCGATTGAGCTTATGGATTTTTACGTTGAGGAGGTGGCTTCGGCGTGGCAGAGCTTAGCATTGAGATAAAAATTTTGTCGCCAATTCATTTAGGTTCGGGGCAAGCGGACGTGAATATTGACTCGGAAATTGTTCACGACGCGCAAGGCTTTCCATACTTCCCCGCCAAGAGGTTCAAAGGTCTGCTTTACGAGAGCGCGCTTGAGGTTTGGGAGATGTTCGAGCTTAGCGGACTTAGCACGGAAAATATCTTATCGCCAGAAGAAATCTTTCATCGGCACACGTCAAGCAATGTTCAGCTCATCGTGCCGAATTTTTTTATTTGCCCGCCCGACGAGTACAAGCGGCTTTGCCAGGAGTGGCAGTTCTTGCAGACGGACGAGACTTGCAGGGAAATCTTTACGCCGGTCGAGGTGCTAAACTCATTCACGATGCTCCGCTATCAAACGCAACTGATTGACGGCGTGGCGGCTGAAGGGTCGCTCCGCAATCTGCGCGTGCTCAATGCCGGGATAAAGTTCTTCGGGAAGGTCACACTGCTTAACGGCAATGAACGCGGCTTGAATCTCTTGGCTTTGGCGATAGGGAACATCAGCTCGGCGGGCATGAAACGCAATCGCGGCTTTGGTCGGGTAGAATGTTCAGCGACGTTTGATGACGGCTCCACGGCTAAGGCGCGGGCTAAAAAATTTTTCGCAAAGGAGGCGTGAAGATGCATCGACTAAGCTTTACACTAAAAACGCTGTCGCCAATCGTCCTGTCGTCGGCTAGCAATTCAACCGTCATGACGGAAACGCACTCGGCTTTCAGCGGCTCAATAGTTCGCGGGATACTCGCTTCAAGGTTCGTTGAAGTCAAGCACCTCGACCAGATGGCTTGTAACGATGGAGCCTTTCGCGAAATTTTTTATGGCGGCGTGAAGTTCCTGCCCGCTAACCCCGAAGGATTCAATCAACGGGCTATCGTGTTGCCGCTGTCATTGCAGAAGGGCAAGGATGGTACCAGCGACGCTACCAGAGTTCAAGACCTGCTAGACGACAAAGACTCGCGGCAAGGCTACAAAAGTTTTCGGGGATTCGGCGTGCTAAATGGCAACGAAGTCAACAAGGTAAGCGTCGGGACGAATATTTTTATGCACATGAGCCGCAGCGGAGACAAGGAACGGTTAGCGGGGCGCAGTGTCGACGGGCAGATTTATAATTATGAGGCAATAGACGCCGAGCAAACTTTCCGCGGCGAACTCCTCGGCGAAGAAGAAATCTTGCGGCGGCTCCTCGACGGGCTGGACTTGGACGGCGGACGATTGATTGCTTACGTTGGGCGGTCGCGGTTCACGCAATACGGCAAGTGCTTGATGACCTTCGACGAGATTAAACCGGTCAACGAGCCGGCATTCACGGATAAAATCTTCTTGCGACTGGAGACGCCGCTTATCCCGTTCGCGGATTGTTTTCTTACTGCCAAAGAAATTCTGCGGGCGGAAGTCCTAAGCAAGCTCGGCGATAAATTTTCCTTGGGCGAAGTCTTTGCCGCGTGCGTCGACGTTGAAAACTTCGTTGTGCTGTGGGGCATGAAACGTCCGCGAGTCATGGCATTGGCGGCGGGCTCGGTCTTTGAACTCAACGCCACGAACTTGACCGAAGACGATAAAAAACTTTTGGCGGAAAAAATCTTGGCGGGCTTCGGCTCACGGACGGAAGAGGGCTTCGGGCAGTTGAGATTTTGGACGCCGACGGAATTAAAGCTCGTCAAGCCGAAGACCAAATCGACCTTGCCCGCCCGCCCAAAGAAGTTTTCCGAGTTCACGATTGAGCTTGCGAAAAAAATCCTGCGGGCGCACCTCTTGGAGCAAGTCAGGCTTTACGCTTTCGAGGACGCAAAGGAGCTTCAATCACAGCTCAAAGGACGCAACTTAACGCACCTTTTCAAGCGGCTGGACGTTCTGCTTTCAAACACGGACAAGAAAAATTTGCGGAAGAACTTCGCTGAGCAAGTTGGGATTGCGGCTGATAAGGCGGTTCAGTTCAAGGAAAATCTTGAGCGAGTGCGCATGGGCAACCGGAGCTTTTATAAAGTCTTCACGGGGGCGGAGGAATTCCCGCACGGACTTAGCGACTTGATGACAGCTTCGACGCTGGATAAAGTTCGCGGGGTGATTGACTTCAAAGCTGACGATTTCTCGGATGACGATTTTGCCGCGGAGTATCTTAAGCATTACTTCCGTTCCGCCCGCAAAGTTTCAAAGGGAGGTGAGCCGCGTGAATGATTCGCAACTCATTGGCAAGATTTTAATCACGGGTCGGTTATGCTTGAAGTCGCCACTTCTAATCGGTGACGGCGCGGGCGAGACTTCAAGCAATTTCCGCGATGTTCATGTTCTTAGGGCAGGTGACGTGCCGTTTATACCTGGGACTTCGTTTTGCGGCGTGCTACGAGATTGGCTAGAGGGCGTCGAGCCTTCCGCAGTGAAAAAAATCTTCGGCGACGCAAAGGGCATGCAAAGTTCTCTTCAGCTAGACGACATACTGCTAACGGACGCTAAGATAATTCAACGGGACGGCGTGCGGATTGACGGCTTAACGGGTGTCGTTGACGGCGACGGCAAATACGATTATGAGGCGATTGAACGGGGCGCGAGCGGCGACTTGAGATTGCTGATTAACTTGCGCGGCTGTCACGCGGTCGAGGACGTTAGTTTAGTTGTCGCCCGCATGTTGAGCAAGCTTAAGGACGGAATCAGACTCGGCGCACTGACAACTAAGGGCTTTGGATTGGTGGCGGCTTTGGACTTGCGGGCGAGCGTCTACGATTTCCGCGACGAGGCTGACGTGGCGGCTTGGCTCCTCAATAGACCTGCCGCGAAGACGATCCAACCGACGACTAGCGACACCTCCGCTAATGAAAATGATTTCGTCGTGGACGCGGAGTTTAGTTTCAAGTCGTCGTTTATTGTCCGTGATTATGATGTGGGCGGGGCGGACGCGGATAAAAATATTTCCGCCGTCACGTTGAAGAGCCGCAAGGACTTTGTCGTACCCGGCACGAGCTTAAAGGGTGTTATGCGTCATCGAGCCGAATACATTTGCGCGAGGCTCGGACTGGATAAAAGTTTCTTAACGGGGCTAATGGGCTCCGCCGACAAGATTAAAAGCCGGCTAATCGTTGCGGAAAGCTATGTTGCCCCGAATAACTTTTCTGAGGTCGAACACACGCGCACGAAGCTTGACCGATTCACCGGCGGCACGTTGCAAGGTACGCTGTTCACGACCAAGCCCGCTTATCAAAAAAAATCTGTCGTGCCGTCCTTCAAAGTGCATTTCGAGATTCGACAGGCAAAAGACTTTGAAGCGGGGCTTGCGATGTTCTTGCTCAGGGATTTATGGCTGGGGCGCGTGGCAATCGGCGGCGAAAAGTCAATCGGGCGTGGAGCCGTCAAAGGTCTGTCTGCCGTCATAAAGTTCAAGGGCAAGACGTATAAGCTCGGCGACGGTGGAAAAGTTATCAGCGGCGACAGGTTGGAGCTTGAGAGCTTTGCGGCGGCGTTGAAAAATTTTTCGTCAGGAGGTGGCGGCAAATGAGCGGCTTAGACTTGGCAAAAAAGGTTGGCTTTGACTTGTGCGAGTGCAAGACTTCTTCGGAGCAAATCAATCGACCAGCGCGGGAGCTTACGAAAATTTTGCTTGAGGTCTTCAAGGAACGCGGCGGGGTGTTCGTGGCGTGGCAAATGCAAAATATCGTTTGGGGCAAGTTCGACGGCGGGCGGCTCGTGTTCAAAGATAATCTTGCGCCGAAGGTAGATGATTGGTTAGAGTGTCGCCTTTTCAATGAGCAGGAGGAACTTCACCTAAAGCGGGACGGTGAAAATTTCGTCGGGCGATATGTTCATGACGAGGCGGGCGCAGGCGTTGCTTACGTCGATAGCTTTGCGCGGCTTTGGGGTGAACGTTCGACGGCGGCGGACGGTTGGATAAGGTTGCTCGATGCGCCGCGGAAAATTTCTATGGAGTTGCCCTGCGACGACTGCGACAAAAAATTTTACGGACTCAAGACGCGCAACTACATTGGCAGCGATAAGGATACGGGCTTAAGCGGCTACGTCGATTATCGGTTCGTCGCGATTGAATCTGCTTGGGACGGTGATTAAATTGGGTTGGAGAGATAAACTCGGTGGATTGTACGGAATCAAAATGCCTGAAGAGGATCCAGAGAGCTTCACTCGTTCGCGGGAGCCTGACAAGAAATATTCTGCGCCGCCAGGACGTAAGCAATCGAATCGCCCGCCGCAGGGTAAGCCGTCGACGCCGCAAATAAACTTTAAACCAGCGACTGCGCCCTATAACTTTGTTTCGTTGCCCGAAAAATTTCTGCCAGCACCGACCGAACGCACGGAGCAACTAAGCGGCGAGATAACTTTGGAGCTTGAGACGTTGACGCCGCTATTTATCGGGGGCAATGGCTCGAAAAATTTTGCGCCGCTCGGCACGCCGATTATCCCCGGCTCGACGTTGCGCGGCATGTTCAAGAATCTTTTCAAGGTCGTGACGTGCGGAGCGTTTCGCGGGCAGTCGTCAGCACAAAAGAAGGGCGAGGACTTCAACGACGAACATATTTATTTCCGTTGCTTAATGGCGTCGTCGAGTGCGCCCGCGTGGATGAAGACTTTAAATCAACACTACAAGGAGCTGATGACCGACGCCGACGGCAAGAAGAAGGCTCGCCCCGGCTTTTTGATTCACACGACCGACGACAAATATTTTATCGCGCCTTCGATTTACACGACCGACCGCAAGGACGACTACATAACGATAAAGGATTATCAGCAGCAGTATAAGCCCGTGCGGCGCACCGATTCGGCGGTTTATTGGGACGGGGGCACGGCTTACTGTTTGACGGGTAATCAATGGGCTAATCGACCTGAAAAGCTTTTGGACGGGGCGGCTTATGCGGCTTACAAAAAGGAGCTGGAGACTATGCGCGATAAAGTAAAGGCGCATAAACTTTCCAAGCAAGAATATGACAAGGCGGCACGTAGACACGGCAAGCAAATCATTCGCTACACAAAGCTTGAGTACGTCGACTGGGACGGCGAGTGGCTTGAGGTTCCCGAAGATGTTCAGCTGTCTTATCGGCGGGACAGGAAGAACAAAAGCGGCGTCAATCTCTTCGACGAGAACGGACATCCCAAATTCTTTTTGACGCGGACGAGGATTGAACAACTGACGGGGAAGGCTCTGCCCAAACGCGTGGCGACTTTGATTCCCTGCCACTACATATCGGAGGGCAAGCAGGTTAAAGCGTTCGGGCATGGGCAATGCTTCCGTGTGCCCTATGAACGGCGAATCGGTCAAGCAGTGAAAATCGCGGGCAATGACTTACGGGACTTCGCGGACGTGGTCTTCGGGACGCAAGAGACTGCTAGCCGCGTTTATTTCGAGGACGCGACTCCCCTAAGCTTTACTGAACTCGCGGAGGCTAAAGCTCATCTACTCATGCCGCCGAATCCGACTTCATATCAACTTTACCTCAAGCAGACGACCGGCGAGCTTAAGCATTGGGATTCCTCCGGCGTGGAAATTCGCGGCTACAAAATGTATTGGCACAACAAGCAGGCTGATTGGCAGGCGAGCAGGTCGGAGCTGGACAACGATAACAAACGTCCACCCGATGACCGCTTGATTAAAAGTATGAAGCCGCTGGACACGGGCGCACGGTTTAAATCGCGGATTCGCTTTAGCAACCTAAGCAAGGTCGAACTCGGCGCACTGATGATGATTTTTGACTTGGACGGGCTAAAGGACGCGGCTTATAAGATTGGGCAGGGCAAGCCGCTTGGGTTCGGAAGCGTGAAGATTACCCCGACGCTTTTGCTTGATGACGAGTCGGCTTATACGGAGCTTTTCGAAGAAGACGGCTGGAAGAGTCCTTATCGGGCGGAAGGATATGACAAGTACCTTGACGAGTTCAAACGGTATCTTGCGTCGGCGAACATGTCTGGCATTTGGCAAAAGGTGATGGACGAGCTGAAGATTATGTTGGATTGGTCGCTGACGGAGCGTAAGGATTGGGCGTTGCGGGTTAAATCCATGAGCGGCGACGTTTCACAATCTGACGGCGTCGACGAGCGGTTCAAACAGCGCGTGCCCTTAGCTAGTATCTTCGAGGTTGTCAAATGATTGGGGCAGTCTCATTTAGGTTGCGGGCGGAGAACTCTGCGCGGCTACCGTTCATCAATGGGCGGTTCATGCATGCGGCGTTCTTTAAGCTACTCGCAGAGGCGTCGCCCGACCTGGTCAGGGTCGTACACGATGAATTGAACCTCAAGCCGTTTACAGTGTCTTTCCTCGACCCGATAAGAAAAATTCCGAGCGCAAAGGAGCAATGGCTTGTTCGAAGCGGCGACGAATTCTTTTGGCGCGTGACGGGACTTAACGCGGCGATTATGCAGACGATCATGAGCATTGCCGTTGGCGATAAGATTCAGGCAGGCGCATTGGCTTTGACTGTCGCGGAGGCTCGCACGGATTCGATTATCGCCGTGAATGATTTTATCGCGGAGGCAAAGACATCGCCGCCGATAACGGAGATTCGCTTTGACTTCGTGTCGCCCGTGTCATTCAAAACGGATAAATTTGACGCGCCGTATCCGAGACCGGAATTAATCTTCACGTCGCTGGCTGACAAGTGGAATCAAGCCGCTATGCCCGTTTCCGCCGACAAAAAGATTGTCCGCGAACTTGCCGCGCAGATTCGATTGACTAAGTGGCAGGGGCAGAGCAAAAAATTTTATCTGGCGGCTGACCGAGGCACGCTAGCTTTTTGGGGAAATTTTTCCTACGACATTGAGGCTTTAAGCCGCGACGTTCAAAAGGTTTTCGTCCTGCTGGCTAGGTTCGCGGAATTCGCGGGCGTCGGGCGTCTCACTGGTCAAGGCTTCGGGCAAACCAAAATCAACTTCCGCCAATGAATTAAAAAGCTCTCCGGCATTTCGTCGAAGGGCTTTTCGTTTGACAGGGAATTTGGCATGATTTATACTGGCAACGAAAGGAGGTCGGCTGATGAAGAGGCTTTATATGGTCGGGCTCGTGTTGATATTGTTGTTCGCGGTGATAATGGTCGCTTACGGGGCGTGGCTCAATAAGAGCGGCGAGAATCAAATCGCCGAACGCATGGAGAGCCGAACCATTCCACTGCAAGGAGCCAAAGTACAAGTCCGCGACATGCACCCGAAATTATTTTTGGAGACGATTAACCTTTACTCAGAGGACATGGCAGACGCGGTCGCATTGATTGACGGACGCATTGAGCAAATATACGTATCGAAGAATTCAGACGTAGCACGCGGGCAAGTCATCTTCACCCTTGTCAACGAGGAGATAGCTCTTAAAATTCAGCAGGCGGACAGCTCCATTGCCAAGGCGGAAGCTCAATTAGCCAACGCAAAGAACAATTACGCACGATACACACGGCTAAGGGAACGAGACGCGACCTCCATAGAAAAATTCGACGAGGCAGAGGCGGCTTACTTAGCATCTGAGGCGGCATTGAAGGAAGCCCAAACCGTCAAGCAGCAATTATTGGTTCAATCCTCCCGGCAAGACGTGACAGCTCCCATTGACGGCGAAATTTTAATCCTTTATAAACAGCAAGGCGCGTATGTTCAGGCAGGCACGCCGCTAGCCCTGGTTGGGAACTTCTCGCGGCTCTTCTTCTCTTTGCCAGTCGAAGACAAGGACGCTCAAAGGCTTTCAATCGGCGACAGGGCGGAGCTAAGCTTCAATAGCAGTCAAATCTTGCGCAAGGTTTACGATACCGATTATGCGGCGGGTAATCGTGGCGACGCTGAAATTTTTTCTGTCCACGTCAAAGACATCATGCCGAGCTTGAATGAACCCGCGAGCTTAAGGAAGGTCGTCTTCGAGGTCGATAATCGCGTTAGGCTTTTGGAGCAACAAGCTTACAACGGAGCTGTTCTGATCTCTGCGCAAACACGGAAACTTTTGACGGTGCCGCTAGCCGCAATGACTGATTCAAAGCACAGTTCGGCATTCGTCGTCAACGCAGAAAGCAAACTCGAACGTCGCAAAGTTAGGACTGGCGCAGACGACGGCAACTACATTGAAATTATCTCTGGGCTCAAAGAAGGTGAAACGGTCGTCACGTCGGCGGCTGAAGGTCTCGAAGACGGAATGAAAGTCACCGTAACTTTAATGGAGGAGGCGGGCAAATGAGACAGCAGAACAGTCAAATCTTTAGTCAAGAAGCCCTCGACAAACTTCGCTCGCCTGAAAAGCTCGATACGATGTTGCCGATAACGACGCCCGTAAGTTGGATGGCGTTAATCGCAATACTCGTTCTATTGTTCGCGGTGGTGCTCTGGTCAATCTACGGCGCGTTCACAGTCAAGGCGGAGGGCATGGGCTTAATCATGGACTCGGCGGGCTTAATGAACGTAACCCACACCGCCAACGGAAAGATTGCTCAACTCTACATTCGACCCGGCATGACGATTAGGAAAGGCGACTTGATTGCGCACATGGAGCAGGCCGAACGCTCAGCCGATACCCGCATGGCTCAATACGGCATGGGCTTAGCCTCTTCAGACCGCGACGCTATGGGGCGTGCTTATCAGTTCGATGCCAAACGCTATCAACAGGACGTGGCAGAAGACATTTACAGCGACTACGACGGCATTATTGATGAAGTTATGGTCGATGTCGGCTCGATGATTAGTGCAGGAACTCCGATTTGCTCCGTGCGCATGACGCAGAACCGCGAAGACTTGACGGGGCTTTTGTATATTCCACTCGACAAAGGTAAACGCATTGAACCCGGTATGACGATTCAGCTTGCGCCAAATGGTGCGGACGTTTCGCAGACGGGAAGTCTAATCGGCGTCGTGCGGAGCGTCTCGCAATACCCGATGACGATACAGGGCATTCAACAGCACCTAGGCAACGCACAGTTCGCGCAGTGGATTATTCAAGCTCAAAACTCGTCGGTTATGGAAGTCGTCTTTGACCTCGTTAAAGACCCTGCGGACAAGTCGGGTTATCTTTGGACTTCACACGTCGGCGAACACAAAATGATAACGGCAGGCTCCTTCTGCACTGGCTCGATTATCATTGAACGCAAGCCGCCGATTGAAAAAGTCTTCTACAAGCTAAGTCAGTGGCTCAGGAGTAGGTAATGGATTTACTTGACAAGATAAAAGAATTCTTCGGCATACAGACGACGCGAGTAAAGGTGCCAACGGTTTTGCAAATGGAGGCGACTGAGTGCGGGGCGGCGTCCTTGTCGATGATACTTGCGCATTATGAATTGTGGTTGCCGTTGGAAAAGCTCAGGCAGGAGTGCGGCGTCAATCGCGACGGCTCCAAGGCAAGTTGCGTCATTCGGGCGGCACGCAATCGCGGTTGCAATGCCAATGGCTATCGCTGGAACGCGGACAGGCTTAGGGAAGTCGGCGCGTATCCGCTCATCATTCACTGGGAGTTCAATCACTTTGTAGTTTTGGAAGGCATCAAGGGCGACACGGTTTATTTGAATGATCCGGCTATGGGGCGGCGAACGGTTAAATGGGACGAGTTCCGCACCTCTTATACCGGCGTTGCCTTGCACGTCGTCCCGAACGAAAACTTTAAGCCCGAAGGCGAACGCTACAATATTTTCAAAGACGTTGCCAAAAAGCTCTCGCGTGATAAATGGGCTGTGCTTTTTATTTTGCTCCTCAACCTCGGCATGATTATCCCTGGGCTAGCGTCGCCCGTGTTCAGTCAAATTTTCCTCGACGACATTTTAGCGAAGAAGCACACGGATTGGATGTTCAACTTCTGCTTAGCGATGACAGTCTCGTTTGTTATCTGCGGCGTGATGACATGGCTACAAGCCGTAATCCTTACGCGTTGGCAGAAGAAATTAACGCTAGCTGATTCGTCAAGCTTCTTCTGGCATTTGCTCCGCCTGCCTATGTCGTTCTTTAATCAGCGGTTCGCGGGCGAGGTGGCGTCGCGTGTCAACTTCAACGAATCAATCGCGGGCGTTTTATCGGGTCCAGCGGCGTTGGCGATTCTAAATTTCCTCGTCGCGATTTTTTATTTGCTCCTGCTCCTGCAATACCACGTAATCTTGACGATAATCGGCGTGTTCTTCTCTAGCATTGGCATAATCATGTTCTTCGCGCTAAGACGACATCTAACCGATATGAATATGAAGATTCAGCAGGACGCCGGCAAGGAATACGGCACGACCATGAACGGCTTGATGATGATTGAGACGATTAAAGCCAACGGCAACGAGGCGGACTTCTTTACAAAGTGGGCGGGCTATCGTGCGAAGGTTCTAAAGGCGGGGCAAGACGTGGCACTTTGGCAGATGACTGCTACGATTATCCCGACGCTTCTTGGCGGCATTAACGGCGCGTTGATTATGACAATCGGCGGCTTCTCGATAATGGACGGCGTGTTGACGGCTGGTATGTTTACGGCGTTTCAGTCGCTTATGGGTAGCTTTCAAGCTCCAGTGGGTTCGTTGCTTAGCTTAGGTTCGACGTTGCAGACGACTGAAATGCAAATGCAACGCCTAAACGACGTGCGCAAATACGAGATTGACGACCTGAACTGCCGCGAGGAAAAAGTTTCTAATGAGCCGTTCGCGAGGCTAAATGGTGAGCTTGAACTCAAGGACATTGATTTTGGTTACAGCCCGTTGGAAAGCCGTTGCTGAATAAATTTTCCTTGCACATTGAGCCGGGACATTGGGTAGCGGTCGTGGGCGCGAGTGGTTCGGGCAAGTCGACTGTCGCCAAAGTCGTTACGGGCATTTACGAGGAATGGAGCGGCGAGGTTCGCTTTGACGGCGTTAAGCGTCGAGAGTTGCCCCGCGCAGTCATCGTGAATTCAATTTCCGCCGTTGACCAAGACGTATTCCAAATCACAGGGACGATAACGCAAAACTTGACGCTGTTTGATGATTCGGTTCGGCGCAGTGATGTTATTCAGGCGGCGAAGGATGCTTGCATACACGAAGATATTTTGCAACTGGAGAATGGCTACGATTCGCAAGTTTCGGAGGGCGGCTTGAATTTCAGCGGCGGGCAGCGTCAGCGTTTGGAGATAGCCCGCGCCCTTGCCAATAATCCATCGCTTTTGATTCTCGACGAGGCGACCAGTGCCCTTGACCCGATGACCGAGCAAACCGTTTTGGAAAATATTCGGCGGCGCGGCTGTTCGTGTTTAATCGTGGCTCACCGCCTGTCAACGATTCGTGACTGCGACGAAATTATTGTTCTTGATAAAGGCGTTGTCGTGGAGCGCGGCACGCATCGCCAAATGATTCAGCATGACGGACCTTATCGCAGATTGATTGAGGAGAGGAGCCAAGAAGTTGAGCCGCTTTGAAAAATTTTTAACGGCGGGCGAACGCATTCGACTGGAAGACGGCGAACGCTTGGCATTGATTGAGTCGGGCAAGCTTGAAGTCTACGCCGTGACACGCGCGGAAGGTTCATTCCGTCAGCAGTTCTTGGTTGAGCTTGAGGCGGGCGGCGCGGCGTTCCCGTTGCTTGACGAGTTCAACCAGACAGAGACGCTCCTTTACGCCGCCGAGGACACGCAGATAAAAATTTTGTCGTTCGAGGAAGTTTCACCCGACGAGCTGAAAAATTTTATGCGTATATGGTTCGCCGAGCTGATAAAGTTGCCGTGGCTTAGGCTCATGGCTGACAAGGGCGACGATACTTTAATCCCGTGGCTTGAAGGAAGCGTTCTTGAGGGCGCGCAGGATTTAACGCAAGCCTTCCTTGAGAACGAACAAATACTTTCCATGCTATTGGGCGTGCGGTTCGCGGCGGAGGATAAAAGGTTCGCCAATCGCGTCGAAGTCCGCACACGTAATCAGCGGCGGATAATGGACAACTCGATAGCAAATCTGCTCGGCGAAGAGACGACGACTTATTCAGAGACAACCGAACGCGTCGTTAGACTGGAGGAGGCAACCTTCATCGTGCGGCGGGCGGCAATAGCTCTGAACATGCCGACTGATAACATCAAACTCGAAGCTGAACTTGTCCGCAAACTAGACCAGATACGCTTGCTCCGGCGGCTGATTCAAAAGGGCAACATGCAAATGCGTCTGATTGAACTGGTCGACAACTGGCACAAGGACGATAGCGGCGTTATCATCGGCTACTACGGCGCGGAGAAAATTTTATCGGTGTTCGTGCCGCTCGCGCCCGGCAAATACAAACTCGTCAACACCGAACACCCCGACGGCTTCCCGATAACTGACGAGGTCGCCGCTAAGATTGATAAAAGTGCCTTTGAATGTTACGCGGGCTTCCCTGCACGGGAGCTGAAGATACTCGACCTTATGAAGTTCATCTTCAAGCAGTGCTGGTTCGCCGACTATCAGACGGTTATCGTCATAAGCCTCATCGCAGGGTTAATCCCTCTGGCTATGCCGCTGGTGACGGAAACAATCTTCGCGGACATAATCCCAATCCTCGACCGCCAAGGCTTAGCAACCGTCACACAAGTCATCATGGTCACGAGCTTTACGACCGCCTCCCTTGGCATCGTGCGGACGATAGCCGTCATGAGAATAACGACGCGTATGAACATGGCAACCGAGGCGGCTCTTTGGGGACGACTGCTTACCTTGCCGACGAAATTTTTTAGGGAGTTCACGTCGGGCGAACTGGCAAGCCGTATGCAAGGTATCAACGTCATCAAAGGTTTGGTCAGCGCGGACTTTATCGGCGGGCTGTTCGGGTTCGTCTTCAGCTTTTGGTCAATCTTCCTGATGTGCTACTACAGCCTTAAGCTCACGGCGGCGGCGGTGGCTGTCTGGTTCGTCTACGCAATCATCACGGCATTTATTTATCGCCGCGTCATCGGTTTTCAACGCAACCTAATCAACGCGAATAATAAAGAGGCGGGCATTGTCCAGCAGATATTCAAAGGGCTTGCCAAATTCCGAGAGCACGGCGCGGAGAATCAAGCTTACTGGCTGTGGAGCGGCGTCTTTGGCGAAACGTGGAAATGGAACCTAAAGCTACGCTGGCAGAGCAACTACAACATGATTATCGGCAGCGTGCAACCGTTTATCCTGACGATGTGCCTTTACTATATCGCGGTCTACGGCATGAACGAGGTCGGTCCGAACGGTCAAACGATTCAAGGCATAACCTACGCGCAGTTCATTGCCTTTCAAGGTGCGTTTTCCAGTTTCAATGCCACGCTGAACGGAATCATTCCTTTAGTCGGTCAATACTTCGCCATTCAGCCGCACATTGAAAACCTCCGCCCGATTCTTAAAGAAGTTCCAGAGAGCGTCGGCGATAAGGCGGATTCAGGAATATTAAGCGGCGCGATTGAACTTAGCAACGTGACTTTTGGCTATGTGGAAGGTCGAGACGTTTTGCACGACGTGAGCTTTAAGATTGCGGCGGGCGAGAACGTGGCTATCGTCGGGCGTTCGGGTTGCGGCAAGTCGACGCTTGTTAGACTGCTTTTAGGATTCGAGACGCCGCGCAAGGGTTCGATTTACTTTGACGGGCAAGACTTAGCCGACTTGAACTTGCCGAGCGTGCGAACTCAAATGGGCGTAGTCCTGCAGAACGGTCAGCTTATGCAAGGCGACATCTTCACGAACATAATCGGCACAAACGCCCTAACTCAAGAGGACGCTTGGCAAGCGGCAGAGGCGGCGGGCATTGCTATGGATATTGCGATGATGCCAATGGGTATGCAAACCGTCATTAGCGAAGGTTCAACGAACATTAGCGGCGGGCAACGTCAGAGGATTCTAATCGCCCGCGCACTCGTCACTAAGCCAGCAATCCTTATCTTCGACGAGGCAACATCAGCTTTGGACAATCGCACGCAAGCAATCGTCACGAAGAGTTTGGACAGCCTAAACGCCACGCGGATAATCGTTGCGCACCGCCTGTCGACGATTAGGAACTGCGATAGGATTCTAGTTATGGACGCGGGACGGATTGTCGAGCAAGGCGGCTTTGATGAACTCGTTGCCCGCGGCGGTATCTTTGCTAACCTGGTTAAACGTCAGACAGCTTAAGGAGGATTCAGCATGAAAAAATTTCTGGCAACAATGGCGGCGGCGATTCTCCTTTCCACAAACACGACCTATGCCGCCGAGGGCGTGACTTTGACGCTTGACGAGGCGATAACTCTTGCCCTGAAGAACAACCGATTAATCGAACAGTCAGCCGAGGAGAGGGAAGCGGCTCGTTGGAACTTGTCCGCTGTCCGCCGTCAGTCAGGTCCTACGCTTAGTTGGTCGTCGTCACTCAATCGCATTGGCGGTAGATACTATCGCAGGAGCGATCGACGCAACAATCATGATAATGCTAAAGCCGCCAAGGATGCGGGCTATAATGTGAACATGAGCCTTTATCCTTCCTACGAGAACGAGAACACTAACTCCTTTAGCTTGCAAATGCCACTGTACACGGGTGGGCGTCTTGAAAATCAACGGGAGGCGGCTCGCTACGGCTTGAACGCGGCGGATTTGACGTTAGAGAATTCTCGACAGCAAGTTAAGTATCAGGCGGCAGCGGCTTATTATCAAGTTCTTCAGCAAGCGTCGTTGGTCACCGTGCAAGAAGAAGCGGTTCAACTTCTACAGGCGCACTTGCGCACGGTCTCTATTCAATACGAGGTCGGCACCGTTGCTAAGTCAGACATGCTCGCAACCACCGTTCAGCTTGCCAACAGTCAGCAGAGTTTGAACAGCGCGAAGGGCAATTATCAGACGGCAGTCGCCCAGCTTAACAACGTCCTTGGCTTGCCCGTCGATACGGAAGTTGCCACCAGTGACGACATAGGCTTTACCCACTACGCCTTGACGGAGGCTGATTGCTTGGAATATGCGTTGGCTCACCGCCCAGACGGTATCGCCGCTGTTTACGCCGTCAAACAAGCCGAAGCTCAGACCAACGCCGCAAAGAGTGGTTATCGTCCAAACGTCAGCGCAGTCATTCAAGGTAGCGAGTCGGGCGAAAATGTCTTTGGCTCCAATCACAACGCCGAGCAATGGGCAGTCGGCTTGCAAATGAGTTGGAATATCTTCGATAACGGAATCACCTCCGCCAGCGTTCATCAAGCGCAAGCCCTCGAACGCCGCGCAGAGTCCGTAGCCCGCCAACAAATTGAAACGATTCAGCTTGAAGTTCGTAGCGCGTATATTGCCCTAAAGACCGCGGAAAAAAATATCGAAGTGACTGCCGCCGCCGTGGCTAAGGCTGAAGAGGAATTCTCCATCGCCCAGGTTCGTTACGTCGAAGGCGTCGACACAAACCTTAACGTCATGAACGCGCAAGAAAAGGTCGTTGAGACCCGCAACAACTACTACACCGCGCTTTACTCTTACAGCGTGAGCCGCGCCCAACTAGAAAAAGCAATGGGCGTTCCCGTGACGATTGATGCTTTGCTTTACAAGGATGCGGAGCAAGCGGGCAAGTCTTCGCCAAAATCTTTGGAGGCGGCGACGGTCAAGAGCAAATACGACGACGCGCCCAAGGAATCAACGGAAGCATTCGACAAATAAAAAAGCCCCTGCCAAACAATCGGCGGGGGTTTTTAGTTTATTCACGCGGCGGATATTTATTAACGTCGATTTTTATGTTCGGATTGCCAGCTGCCGCTACTTGGTCAAGTTCATCCAGGCTCATTTCCTCGTTTATAGCACGGCGGCGAAGTTTCAACCGCATTAGCAGACTGTCCTTAACCTTGCTGAACTGCGAAAAGTCCGTTTGTGCAAATCTTTCTTCAAGCGTCATTGTAATCACTCCTTAAAGTTTTCTAAGGCTTATACGTTGCCGGGCGGAATTCGTTACATGTCGCCCAAAATATTTTTCAGCTTGCCGAGCGTGCGGTGGAGTGTGACGCGGACATTGCTCTCGCTCATCGATAAAATCTCTGCGATTGTCTGGGTGTCTTGCTCGCCCCAATACCTAAGCTCAATGATTCGGCGTTCGCGTTCGCTTAGTTTATCCAACGCCTGAAGAAGTCCGCGACTTGTTTCGCTGGCAATGATTTGGCGTTCTGGCTCCTCGTAGTCGGGGGCGGCGGGGTCGAAGAATTCTTCCCACTCGGTCTCTTCCGATTTATCGCGGCGGCGCGTGTGGTCGATTATCGAATTGCTTGCGATACGGAAAAGCCATGTTGAGAAGGCGGCGCGGGTCGGGTCGTAGCTGTCAAGGTTCTCGTTCATCTTCATAAAGGTTATACTCGTTACGTCGTCGGCGTCCGCAGAATTTTTCAGCCGCGCATAGATGAAGTTATAAACTCGCGGGAAGAAGTGCTCGTACAGCTCCTCGAATGCCTCTTCGTCGGTCGTCGCCCGTTTAGCTAGAAGATTGTAGTAATTATCCGTCATGAGCCTCAACCTTTCTACTCAATCAAAAATCTTTCGGTGATTCTAACACAAGGCAAGGGCTTTAACAATCAAAACTTTTTCTGGCGTTCGCGGCGTTTGGTTTCAATCTCTTTCAAGACATCGGGCGGGACTTCGCTTTCAGAGATTATTCGCGTGTAAGTCTCCTCCTGCAATGCTAAATCGTGTCGTTCCTTGCCAAAGAATTTGTAAGCCGCCGCCGCACCCACTGCCGCTCCAATCAATACGGGAATCATCAAAATCGCCTCCAACAAAAAGGAACCAGGAACTAATCCCTAGTCCCTAGTCCCTAGTCTCTACAAATCAATTCTTCCACAGGACAACGCCGCTACGAGCCGGGATATACAGCTTGAGCCAGTCTTTGTTTTCGCGGTCGTAAAGTGGGTCGTAATTCGTTTCGTGAACAATCGTATCGTCCGTCAAGCCGAAGCCGCCGAACGCCTTATCGTCGGTGTTGAGCATGACATCATAATTGCCCTTGGGAACGAGGAAGCCGTAGCCCGTGAAAGATTTGGTCGGCGAGAAGTTGAACACGAACAGCAGACGCCCGCGCATATAAGCAAGCACTTGGTCGGCGTCGTCGTGCCAAATCTCTCTGACGGGCAAGTTTGCAAAATCGGGTTCCGCCTTGATGACTGCAATCATCGCCCTATCGAAGTCGCCCAGCTCGTGATAGCAAAGCGTTTGGTCGTCGGCGAGGTGCCATTGACGGCGGGCATATTTGTGGCTCCAACCGTTGCCTTCGCGGGGGAAATCAATCCATTCGGGGTGCCCGAACTCGTTGCCCATGAAGTTGAGGTAGCCGCCATTCATCGTCGAGAGCGTGACCAGTCGAATCATCTTATGCAGGGCAATGCCGCGGTTAGCAACGTCGTTCTCGTCGCCCTTGCGGAAGTGCCAATACATATCCGCATCAATCAGCCGGAAGATAATCGTTTTGTCGCCAACTAACGCTTGGTCGTGGCTCTCGGCGTAGGAAACTGTTTTCTCGTCTGCGCGGCGGTTGGTCAGCTCCCAGAAGATTGAAGACGGTTTCCAATCCTCGTCGCGCTGTTCCTTAATCATCTTAATCCAGTAATCGGGAACGTTCATTGCTAAGCGGTAGTTGAAACCAAAGCCGCCGTCCTCGAACTTGCTAGCTAAGCCGGGCATGCCGCTAACGTCTTCGGCAATCGTTACGGCGTCGGGCTTGACCTCGTGAATCAACTTGTTGGCAATCATCAAGTAGCAAATCGCGTTATCGTCCTGGTGACCGTTGAAGTAATCGCCGTAGCCCGTGAACGCCTCGCCTAAGCCGTGGCTGTAGTAAAGCATTGAGGTTATCCCGTCGAAGCGGAAGCCGTCGAAGTGATATTCTTGGAGCCAATACTTGCAGTTGCTCAAGAGGAAGTGCAACACGTCGTCTTTACCGTAATCGAAGCAGAGACTATCCCAGGCGGGGTGCTCGTGGCGGTCGCCGGCGTAGAAGAACTGATTCGGGTCGCCCGCTAAGTTTCCAAGTCCTTCAACTTCATTTTTGACGGCGTGGCTGTGAACGATGTCCATAATGACGCCGATACCCATTTGATGAGCCGCGTCAATCATGTCCTTAAGCTCTTCGGGTGTGCCGCAACGACTGGAAGGCGCAAAGAAGCTTGAAACGTGATAACCAAAGCTGCCGTAGTAAGGGTGCTCCTGAATAGCCATGACTTGAATTGCATTGTAGCCCGCTTGCTTTACTCGCGGCAAAACATTTTCCTTGAACTCGGTATAGGTGCCGACTTTCTCAGCGTCCTGCGCCATGCCCACGTGACATTCATAAATCAGCAACGGGTTCGTGTCAATCTTGAAGCCTTCATCGTGCCAGACGTGCGGTTGAGGCGGATTCCACACTTGCGCGGAAAAAATCTTCGTCTTCTCGTCCTGCACTACGCGTTGACACCACGCGGGGATTCGTTCGCCCTCGCCATTGTCCCAACGCACATACATTTTATAAAGGTCGCCGTGCTTGAGTTGATTCTCCGAAAGCTTGAGTTCCCAGTTGCCGCCTTCGAGTCTCTTGCAACGATATTCTTCAGTCCTCTGCCAGCCGTTGAAGTCGCCGATTAAATAAATGGCGGACGCATTCGGAGCCCATTCGCGGAAGACCCAACCATAACCCGTCTTGTGCAGTCCGAAGTAAAGATGTCCGTCCGCGAAGTCCGAGAGAGTGCGCTTGCCGTTCTGCGTGAGCTGTCCAATCTTCCAGAGCGCGTGCTCGTGTCGACCGCGTATTGCCTCTTCGTAAGGCTCAAGCCACCCGTCCTTCGCCACTAATCCGATATGTTCCATAATTTTTCCCCCTTTCTGATTGTGCTGATTGTAACAAAAGATTTTTTTTTAAGCAAGGAAATTGGCGACGGTAAGGCGAAATTAACGCAAAATTTTATTGGCGGGGTTGAGATGATGCTTGGCGTTAAGGATGAGTGGCAAATTTTGAAGACGGGCAAACGTTCGGACTTCCTGACGATAGCGGCGATAATGGGTGTGTTTATCCTAATCGTCGCGATGAACATTTTTTTTATCTTCCGAATGACGGCGCACCAGACCGAAGGCTTAGGGCAGCTACAAATGGAGAATATCCGCTCCGACCTGCAACGCACGATTGACGACGCTGAACGAATGACTTTGCGGGTGGCGGTGCGTGCCGAGCAAATGCTTTCTTCTGGAGCCTCGCGGGACGTGATAAAAGATTTCTTCCTGAACGAGCAACGCGAACAGAAGATTTTATCGAACGGCGAATGCTTTAACGTCTACATTGCCCAAAAGGATTGGATTGCCTTGCCTGAAGGCACGATACCCGATGGATTTAGTATGACGGATAGGACATGGTACAAGGGCGCGGCGGACAATCCTGGCAAAATCTTCGTGACTGAACCTTACGTCGACGCGGTGGGGCATGGGCTTTGCTTTACCGTCTCAATGATGCTGTCTGATAGGGATACCGTCATTGCCCTCGACTTTAACTTTTCCAGTGCGCAGAAGTCGATTGACAAGCTGAACATTGATAACGACCGCACGGCTCTTATCGTCACCAAGGACGGATTGATTATCGGCTACCGTGATGAAAGTTTGGTCGGCAAGAACCTTAGAGAACGTCTGCCCGAATATCAACGAATCCTCGACGCCGTCTTGAAGTCGAACTCCCGCGACAGCTTTAAAACGGAAATTGCTGGACGCTCAAATACAGTTTTCTCTAGCATGACGGACAACGGCTGGTACATGATTCTCTGCGTAAACGACTCCGCACTTTATCACGACGATTACAATCACCTAATGCTTAGTTCCGCCGTCAACGTCTGGATGATTCTTATCATCGTCTTCTACTCGCTAAAGAGCATGAAGAACCGCCTGCAAGCCCTAAAAGCTCTGCGCGCCAAGGAAGAATTTCTATCGAACATATCAAAGGAACTGCACCGACCCATTCAAAGAATCTTGAAGCTGTCGAACGCGGCGATAATGGGCGGCGACGATAACCCCGCTGAAAGCGCCGCTAAGGCTCGTGAATGCGCCCTGCAGCTGTCGGACATGATTAATAATCTGCTGTCCTTCTCGACGCTCGTCAAGGAAGACCCAGAGATTGATAAGAAAGCCGAAAAAAATCTTCACCTGTCCAAAGTCAGCCGAACGGCTCGCCTAAGGATTATCGCCGTCTTGACGATTGCGCTTATCTTCCGCGTCGGGATTTCGATTCACACGAACACGGGCTGGGGCGATACCAAAATGAATCGCGACGTTGAGACCTGCGAACACCGCCTGTCGAATTGGATTACGGAGCAAAGGACAATCTTAAACATGTTCGCCAGTGTCATCGCCGAGCGTCCCGAACTCATGAACGATTACGCGGCGGCGGTTAAGTTCCTAGACGGCATTGCGCAGGATTATCCGGAAGTCTCCGTTTGCTACCTTGCCAACCCCGATAAGCCGCATCAAGTCATCATGAACACGGGCTGGGAGTCGTCCGACCCGAATTGGAAAGTTAATCAGCGTCCGTGGTACGTCGAGACGGAAAGCAATCCCGAAGCCTTCACCGTGTCGACGCCCTATCTTGATTCGCGCACGGGCAATTATTGCGTGACGATTGCCCAAGTCGTCAAAGGCAAGGACGGAGAATCCCTCGGCATATTCGGCATTGATTTTTATCTTGATAGGCTGATTCAAATCCTAGACGACACCTACACCGCCGAAGGTTATGCTTTCCTCGTGGACAAGAGCGGCATGATTATCAATCACCCGCACGCCGCTTATCAGATGACGCCGCAAAAGATGATTGCCGTTGACGATACCGAGTACAAGAGAGTTTACAAGACGGGCGAGGATTTCCTAATGCAAGACTTCAGCGGCGACTACATGACCTGCGTAGCCAAGACAAATGAGCCGTCGGGCTTTACAGTCGTTGTGGCTAACAGGTGGAATAATATCTACGGGCAAGCCGTTGTCTTTCCGGCTATCTTCATTGCGATTTATATTGTCTGCGTCAGTTTAGTTATCGCGCTTATTAATCAGCTCTTGCGTTGGCAAACCGAAGTCCAGAAGAAACTAAAGGAGGCGGCGAGGACTGCCCTAAACGCTGGTCAAGCTAAGTCGCAGTTCCTAGCGCAGATGAGCCACGAGATTAGAACTCCGATAAATGCAGTGCTCGGAATGAACGAAATGATTTTGCGCGAGTCGAACGATAAAGACATACGCGACTATTCGGAGAACATCGCCAGCGCGGGGCGCACGCTCCTTAATCTGATTAACTCAATCCTAGACTTCAGCAAGATTGAGGATGGCAAGATGGAAATTATTCCCGTGCGCTACGAGACGCTTAACATGGTTGATGACCTCGTCAACATGATTTACGACAAGGCAAACCAAAAGAATTTGTCGCTGATAACAAAGATTGACCCGAAGCTACCAAAGGTTTTGTTCGGCGACGACATGAGGATTAAGCAAGTCATAACGAACATTCTAAGCAACGCCGTAAAGTACACCGAGGAAGGCACCGTTACTTTGACGATGAGCGGCGAGGTTGTCGACGACGATAACTTGATTCTGTTCGTTTCGGTTGAGGATACGGGCATTGGCATTCGCGAAGAGGACATAGAAAAGCTTTTCCAGTCATTCATACGCCTCGACGAGACTAAGAACAAGAACATTGAGGGCACGGGCTTAGGGATTTCAATCGTCAAAGAATTGCTCCGCATGATGAACAGTCGCCTTGAGGTTTCGAGCGTCTACGGCAAAGGTTCGGATTTCTCGTTCAGGTTGCCGCAGAAGATAATCGACAAGACGCCTGTCGGCATTTACGGCGAACACCATTCCGACCGCAAGCTTAAACGCGTCGAGACTAGGAACTTTATCAAGGCACCCGCCGCGAGGATTTTGGCTGTCGACGATATGAACATGAACTTGAAAGTTATCAACGGCTTGCTCAAGAGAAATTTAATCGTGCCGGATTTGGCTGACAGCGGCGAGCAATGCTTACATTTCGCGGAGAAATATTTTTACCACATAATCTTCCTTGACCACATGATGCCGAAAATGGACGGCGTAGAGACGTTGCGGCGGCTAAAGGCGATGAACCTTCCGCCCGAAACGAAAATCATCATGCTGACTGCCAACGCCATAAGCGGAGCGCGCGAAAGATATTTGGCTAAGGGATTCGACGACTACTTGAGCAAGCCCATTAACGTTGACGACTTGGAGGCAATCCTTGCGAAGTATCTGCCGCCCGAAATCATTCTTGAAGACGACGGCGAGCCCGCGCAGGCTGAAGACGACTTGCCGTCAATCAATATGGAAGTCGCCCTAAGCAACTGCATGGACAGCAAAGACTTTTTCGCGGAGATGGTAGAGGAATTCATCACCAGCGACAAGACCGCCGACCTTAACGCGGCGTTGACTGCCGAAGACCTTGCCGAGTATCGGATAGCGGCGCACGCCTTAAAGGGAACGGCTCTTGTTATCGGGGCGGTTAAGCTTAGCGACAAGGCAAAGGCTCAAGAACAAGCCGCTAAGGACAGACGACTTGACGACGTTAAGAAGAATCACGACGACTTGATTGCGACGTATAAAAAAGTTCTCGACGAGTTGCGGGCATGGCTCACTCCCGAAGACGACTTCCGCCGCCGCTTTGAACGTGCTTGCCCGTCAATCGATTTGGATACCGCCCTTAGCAACTGCATGGACAGCGAAGACTTTTTCGCGGAAATGGCGGACGAATTCATTAACAGCGACAAGACCGCCGACCTTAACGCGGCACTTCAAGCCGAAGACCTTGCCGAATATCGGGTAGCAGCGCACGCCTTAAAGGGGACGGCTCTTGTTATCGGGGCGGTTAAGCTAAGCGACAAGGCTAAGGCTCAAGAACAAGCCGCTAAGGACGGAAGACTTGACGACCTTAGACGCAATCACAGCGAATTCATTCAAACATATAAAAAAGTTCTCGACGAGTTGGGCGAGTGGCGGAGGGATACGCAATGAAGAAAATCTTAATCGTGGACGACGAACGAATCATGCTAAGGATAGCAACTAAAATCCTGTCGCGGGACTACGAGACAATTTGCGCGGCGTCGGGTGAAGAGGCAATCGAACTCTTTGAGCAGGAACGCCCCGACCTCGTGTTATCGGATTTAATCATGCCGGGTATCGACGGCTACGAACTGCATAGGCGACTACAGGAGAAAAGCTCCGAGCCCGTGCCGATTGTCTTCATGAGTACGGACGACAGCGACGAATCAGAAAGCAAAGGTTTCCTCGTCGGAGCCGCTGATTACATTCGCAAGCCGCTTAAAGCTGAAGTGCTCCTGCGCCGCGTGAAAAATGTTTTGGACAAGCTAGAAGAGATACGCGGACTGACGGCGGCGGCTAATCTCGACATGATGACCGGCTTGCTAAACAAAACCTCCGCACAAAGGGAAGTAGGCAAGCTCTGTTCGTCAAGTCAGGGCGTCTTGATGTTGCTTGACCTAGATAACTTTAAACTCGTCAATGACCTCTATGGACACGCAATGGGCGACAAAATCTTAACGCGGTTTGCCGAACTGATTAAGGGCATGATTCGTTCAACGGACGTGGCGGGGCGTTTGGGCGGCGATGAATTTGTTGCCTTTTGCCAGAGCGTTCACGATGAGAAAGTCATTTTCAACAAAGCGAGCTTCCTCAATCGACAGCTGATAATCAGCGCGAAAAATTTCATGGGCGAGGAGATGAACCTTCCGCTGGGAACGTCGGTCGGGGCTGTGTTCGTGCCTAATGAAGGTCGCGATTTCGATTCACTCATGAAGAAGGCGGACAAGGCTCTTTACAAAGTCAAGCACCACGGCAAGCACGGCTGTGCGTTCTTCGGCGATGACATTGCCGCGGAGGCTGAACGCCGAACCATTTACGAAACGCAACTGCTTCTCGACGAACGCAATCACGAGTCAGGCGCGTTCTTCGTGGACTTCGACAAGTTCAAGGCGATTTATCAGTTTGCGGCTCGGCTCAATGAGAATTCTCACGGCTCGGCGCAGTTCCTTAGGCTCACATTAGACACCGCCGACGACAACGCCCGCGACGAGTTTCCAGAGGTGCTGATTAAAAATCTACGGCGGCGCGACTGCGTGACACAATTCGGACGCAATCAATTTTTGCTCTTGCTTAACGACTTGCCCCGCGAGTTTATCCAGACCGTCGAACAGAAAATCTCTGCGGCGTGGCAAAGTCGACAACTCGGCGGCTCAATCATCTTCGAGGCTAGCAAATCTATTTGACAGGTTTTCTACAGCCGAAAAGATTTTAAAAAAATTTTTGTTGAGGGTATTGACAAAGGGTAGGTTCGGGTGTATATTAAGCAAGCTTGATTCACGGGGCTCCTTGAAAACTGAACAGTGCAAATGCTAAATGTGCGGAAACGCAATTAAGA
>JAFQZB010000164.1 GCA_017406175.1 Selenomonadaceae bacterium
ATGACGTTCGTTATATCTTGAATCATCTGCATGATTTTATTGGCGATAGGAATGTTGAACTCCATTTGAGCGTCCACGATGTGCAGAGCAATAAATACTGCTTCATCTTCCGGCAAATTCACCTTGAAACATTTATTCATGATTCGGACGGCATACATTCCCACGTCGTATTCCTTATCATAAAATTTCCGAACTTCTGTGAGCAAAATGCTACGAATTTCAATGCCATTGCGGATACGATAAACCGCCATGTGAATATGGTCAGTTAAAGAAACATAGACGCTCTCATTGAGTTTGCAATTTAACAGATTCTGGGCATAGTCAATGATTTCGTTTGAGACTCGCAGATACTCGATAGAAATGCTGGCGACCAGTTCTTGGAATTTTTCCATCATGCTCCGACTCGACAGAGTGTAAATACGTTCAATCTCTTCCGGCGAGATTTTACTGCCGACATGACGATTAAAGGCAATCCCGCGCCCCATTGCGACAATTTCTCGTCCTGCCTCGTTTTCTGTGAGTACCACATTGTTATTGAAGACTTTCTTGATTTTCATGATTTTGCCTCACTAACAAAAAAAGTTGACTAAATCTCAAACGACAAATAAATCGATTTGAAAGATTTAGCCAACTGAATGTAACTACTCTATCGTTAAATTTTTTTCAAGCTGTAAAAGAATATTCAATAAATTTTGAAGAGAATATCACTAAAGAGATTGTAAGTCAATATTCTCTCAATGGATTTTGAAAACTCGTCCGGTTGACGTTGCAGAATGATTTTTGTAAACTGTTTCCAAATTCGTTTGGAGGTCTTACACGTGAAGAAAATTTTTATCGCAGGTGCTGTGGCAACGACGTTAATGTTTACGAGCATGACGGCAGATGCGGCACGATATTTCATGCAGGGCAATGCACAAGGTAGCAAAACTCCCTATGGTGATAATGTAAAAATTGGTCGTTACGTTCAAGCGAGCGATGCAAAAATTTATTACGAAGTCTACGGCAAAGGTGAGCCTATTTTGATTTTGCACGGCGGAGGCGTCGGTACACCTTATGAACTCGGAAAAATTCTTGACGAGCTGAAGAAAAATCATCAACTGATTGTAATGTCGACACGCGGACATGGACGTTCGGAGATTGGTCACAGCCCGTTGACTTTTGAGCAGAGAGTTGACGACGCGCTTGCTGTTCTTGACGAAGTTACCGTTAAATCGGTTCAAATTATCGGTTTCAGCGACGGAGCTTACACGGCTTATAAAATCGCGGCACTTCACCCCGAACGTGTCGAGCGAATTGTTGCAATAGGAGCGGGTACATTGGCAGAAGGCTTTTTTCCGTCAGAGATGAATTTTTCCGAACTTGAGAAGTTTGACGAGCAATTTTTCGCCGAACAAAGAAAGATTCGTCCTGAACCTGAACGCTGGGAAGAATTCATGCGTGATTATATGAAATTCTGGAACCGTCAGTCGTTTGGTACAGAAACATTCAGGAAAATAAAATGTCCTGTGTTGCTAATGGTCGGCGATGAAGATGACCATGCGCCCGTTATTACCGTGCTGGCAGCGCATCAAATGATTGAAAATTCTCGACTGTGTGTCGTTCCTAAAGCTTGGCATTCAGAATTTCTTGACAACTACGACGTGACGGCAACAGTTCTGAATCAATTTATAGAATCGCCGCTGAAAAATCTCGTGCCGAGCAAAAAAGTTGACTACAACTCGAAATGAATTTTAACCAACACGCTAAAAAGCAAAAACATAAGAGTTTGGAAACCTCCTTTTGTGCCAAAATAAGCTAAAGTAACAATTTTTTAGATTGCTGGAAAAATTGACGTGCCCACAATGGGCACTTTTTTTGCGCAGAGAAAAAAGCAAAAAAATAAGAATTTAGAAGGCCTCTTTTGTGTCAGAATAAGACAAAGGAGGTTTTTTCATGGCTACCTATCATTTGAGAATTAAGGACGATACCAAGTCAGGCGGCAAAAGAATTTCTGCGAAAAAGCATGTCAATTATATTCTGCGCGAAGACGGAAAGTCCCATGCGGATTATATCAACCGCGAAGGAGCGCAAAGCGACAGAAACGATTGCATTTTTAAAAGAAGCCAGTTACCGAAATGGGCAAAGGGTTCAGCTCAAAAATTTTTCTCTGCGGCAACCCGCTACGAGGACAAAGGGAATGTGCGCTACAGAGAAATCGAGTTGTCTTTACCCAACGAACTATCATTGGAACAGAATCTCGAAATTGTGAGCAAATTTATTGCTGAGCATTTGTCGAGTCACTATTATGCCTACGCGATACACGAGAAAGCGGGAGAATTGTCGGGTGAACGGCATCCACACGTTCATATTATGTTTTCTGAACGAATGATTGATGACGTGGAAAAAATGAGCGAACGCCCAGCGTGCAAATATTTTCGCAGAGCTGCTAAGCCACTTAAAGGCGAACGGGTCGCTAGCTTTGAGCGTCGTCGCGAACATGGGGCTCCTAAAGATAAGAAATGGCACAACAAAAAATATCTCTACGAGATTCGTGCGGATTTTGCTCGAATTCAAAATGAAGTGCTGGCGAGAAATGGCTTTTCCATTCGCGTTAACCATCGGTCGCTTAAAGCTCAACAGGCAGAAGCGGAAAAACACGGTGATGACTTTGCCTCTAATCTTTACAAGAGAATACCCGAATCCTACATTGGCGTAATACAAGCTCACGAAGACAACGAACTTTCCAATGGCGTAAAAAGGTACCGCGAAATAATACAAAGCAAGCAACATTCCTTGTTTCAGGACGACATGCGCAAAAAGACGGCTCAAGAAGAAGAAACGAAATTTTTAGTCAGGCAAGCCGAACGCGCTTGGCTTTTCCTTTCTAATTCTCCAGCTTATAAGGCGGCGAATCTGGAAGACGAAACATTGAAAAAGTTGAATCAAGTCATTTTGTCTGGATTAGCAAGAATTCAGAAACTCAAAAGAAGAATAGTTGGCTTTTTGGGTGCCAGAGAACATGTACGGAAAGAATACCTGCCAGCGACGGATCACCAATTCCTTCTCGACTACGAAAGTAAAATGAAACAATGTGAAGATTTGGAGAGACTTTCAAAGGAACTCATTCCACCGACTGGGAACTATTCAGAAAATCTTCAAGCCTTTCAAACGATTAAACGCGGCGTTGAGAAAAAAATTTCTGACTTGCGTTCTTTCCTTGCTCAAAACAATCCGCAATACTGGGCGATTCTTGGAAAATTGGAGGAACCATATCGACGGAAAAATGTTGAACTGGTCATGCACAGACTTTTACAAAATGACCTTGATGTATTGTGGGAATTAAAGAAAACAAGTACTGCCGTCCTGAAAAATGTTGATGCTTTAAGAGCGAAAATTGAAGTGCCGAAAATGCCCAAAACGATATTCACGGCGAGAGAAGTTCGAGACCATTTATTTGAGCAGTATCGCTCCTTGAAAAATCAACGCGAAGAGGCTATTGATATATGCAATAGCTTGATGCTTAAACGTATTTTTCCCTCTGAGGCTATGAACATTGCCAAGAATTTTTTCGTTCACGACCGCTTTAAAAAATTACACATAGAACGAGAACAATACGAAAAAGCGTTAGCTAATTACGAGCGGGAAAAGCTAGAAATCCGTGAGCGGGAACTTTTATTCCAAAACAGAAAATGGACGAACCAATCGGAAAAGTTTCAAGCACAATATTATCTGACGAAAGCAAAAATCAATTTGGAAGAGACAGGACGAAGACTCTCGCATATCAAAATCCGGCTGGACAACGAATTAACGCGCTTGGAAAATTTGTGCCAAACAAAGGAAGCGCAAGAAGAAATCGCACTCCTCGCCGCCGACATTCTTCACAAAAATTTGAAATTCGCGCAAGAGTACGAAACAGCAAAAAAGCTTGTCGCTGATTTATCCGAAAAATTGCAGGAAGCAAAAAAACGATTCAACGCTTTCGATGACGGTTATAGAAGACTGAAACAAAATCGCGTTTATCGGGTTATTCAGCCTGAAAGCAACTCGTCTAAAACTTCTGCTTTGAAAGAAAATGAGCTGGTAGCGATAATCGCTGACGCGCTTCTGGGTGAACCATACGCCGTTCAATTAGTTGCCTTTTCCTCTGGCAATAACTTGGAAATGGAAAAGGACTGGGAGATGATGACTGAATCTGACAAAGACGAAATCATTCGCAAAAAAATTATCCGCGAGTTGTAAGGTTGGGAGAAAAGTAGTGGAGTAGCTCTCTCAAAGTCAGTCGATGTTCACTTACCGCTTATCCTTCGGATAAGCGAGAAAAAACCGCAGAGCGACGCGATAAATCGGCTAAAAAAATTTGCCAGTCGCTTGCGCTCCTTGAACCTGCGGTTGGCATTTGAGCAGGAGAAAACTTTTCTTTTTTCAAAGGAAACCAAACATCTGATTTGTTAGTCCAAAAGTTTGCAAGAATAATCATGCAAGCATTTGTTCTTGTTGTAACGCCGTTTATCACTATAATTTAGACAAATTCAGGGAGGTGAATCAAGTGGACAGTAACGAGAGAAGGGAAGAGTTGAAGAAAATCTTGAAGACGACGTTTTCGGGCGAGCCGCTGACAATCACGAGGCTGGCGAAAATCTTGAACGTCTCGACTCGGACTGTTCATTACGATTTGGATTCACTCGAAAGTGAATTGAAAAATCAAGGATTGAAGATTTGCAAACAGTCTCGCAAAGGCATCTGGCTTGAATCGCTGAACGGTAATGGTTCTGCGACCGATGAAAACGAATACTACGTTCTTAGCCCGAAAGAGCGCAGAGACCGAATCATAGTTGCCTTGCTGGAAGATAAAAAGCACTCGATAGACGAACTGGCAGAAATGACGGAAATCAGTCGGAACACTCTCTTAACGGATTTGAAGAATGTTCGCGAGACACTCGAAAAGCGCGGCTTGTCGTACGGCTCTAAACGCGGGTTGGGAATCTGGGCGAACGGCGGCGAGCAAGAGATTCGGGATATGCTGATTCATATTTTCGCCAAGTCGGTTTACGACTTTCGGCAGTTCTTGAAAACGTCCGCGCAGGAAGTTTCCCCTCAGCAAAAATCTTTCTACGATTATGCGGCAGGTTTGCCCGTAACCGGCGTAGCTAAATTTTTCCTTGAAATAATGGAAAGCCACAAGATTCTCGACAACGATGAATCGGCGAATCGAATGATTTGTGCGCTGGTCGTTCAGTTGAAAAGACTGCAACAGGGGCACAGGATATTCCAGTCAAAGCAAGTGGAATTTCTTTCGGACGAAGGCGAGCACATGAAAAACTTTTCTGCTGAAATCGCCGACGGGTTGTTCAAGTATCACGAGCACTTCGCTAAGCCCGAAGAAATTCGCTACATCATGCGAGAACTTTTACACAGCAGGATATTCCTCTTTCCGGTCAACGTGGAAAAGAATTTGCCGAAGAACGTAAATCTCAAAGCGATAGAACTCGCACGAAAATTTATCGAGTATGCGCAGGTTTGGCTCGGCGACATTTACCTTGACGATGACGAGTTGATTTACAACCTTGCGATACATCTGCAACCGGCGATAGAGCGAGCGAACTTCGGAATCATGCTGAACAATCCGCTACTCGGACAAATTCGCGAGCAGTATGAATCGCTGTACGTTTTCACGCGAAAAGCCGCCGAACAGATAAGCGATTCAATGGGGATTCATTTTTCCGAAGATGAAATCGGCTATCTGACGATACATCTCGGAGCGGCAGCCGAAAGAAAGAAAATGCGCCTTACAAAAAAATTGTCCGTCCTTTTGGTTTGCGGCAACGGCGTCGGAACAGCAAATCTTTTGGCAATGACGCTGAAAAGACATCTGCACTACATCAACATCACAAAAATTCTTTCCACATACAAGCTGATAGATAAAGACTTGGAAAACATCGATCTGATAATCAGCACAGTACCGCTGGACATCAAAGACGTGGCGGTCTTGAGAGTGTCGCCGATTATGACGGGCGAAGAGACTAAGGTCATAGAAAATCAGATTCAATACTTCTACAACAAGAAATTTACAAGCAATGGTTTTGGTTCAGAGTCGCTGAAGAAAAATCCGACACTCGCCGACCTTATGAAGGCTGAAGTCATCGAACTGAATTTTTCCGCCAATACTTGGGAAGAGGCAGTGCGTAAAGCCGGTGAACTTTTACTTTCGGTCGGAGCCATAACAGAAAATTACGTTGAAAAAATGATAGATTGCGTCAAGAGAATGGGCGCGTACATCGTGGTTTGTCCCGGCGTAGCAATGCCGCACGCAAGATACGAGGACGGCGTTAAAGCGGTTGCCGTGAGTTTCTTGCGGCTGGATAAATCCGTTGTCTTTGTTAATGAAGACGACCCGCACTCGGTCGATATGCTGTTTGCGTTTTCAACGACCGACGAGAAGTCTCATCTTAGAATGTTGCAGGACTTATGGAAGATTTTCAACGATAATGACGCCCTCAATTACTTGCGCGTTGCCAAATCAAAGGAGGCGGTGTTGAAGTTTATCAGAGACTATAACTGACGGAGGTGAATAGATGTTAGACAAATTCATTAACCCTGAAGATGTTATGCTCAAGGTTCCTTGCAAGGACTGGCAGGACGCTATCGAGCACGGTGCGGCACCACTGCTGAAAAGAAAGGTGATTGAAGAATCTTACATCGCCGCGATTAAAAAAAATCATCAGCAAATGCCGTATATGGTAATCGCGCCCGGAATTATGCTGGCGCACGCTCGCCCCGAATGCGGAGCACACGCAATCGGAATCACGCTCATGACATTGGCTCAGCCGGTGGAGTTTGGTAGCGAACTCAACGACCCGGTAAAGTTCGTCATCACATTGGCGACACCTGACGACAAGAGCCACGTTAAACTTTTGGAAGCATTAACCGAATTTCTGATGAATCCCAAACTCTTAGAAGAATTTTTATCGGCGCAAACGACTGACGAAGCGGTCAGCGTGTTAAAGAAAGGAGAAAATTAAAATGAAGGTATTGGTATGTTGCGGTAGCGGCTTGGGAAGCAGTTTCATGATTGAAATGAACATCAAAAACATCATGAAGGAACTCGGAGTCGCGGCGGAAGTCACTCACTGCGATTTGTCGTCGGCGGCAAGCCACAAGTCCGATATTTACGTCGGCACTCGCGATATTGCGGTTCAGCTCGAAGGCTTGGGCGGCATCGTCGTTTCGCTCAACAACATGATCGACAAGAAAGAAATGAAAGCCAAACTCTCTGAGGCAATCGACAAATTCAACAGCAAATAAATCTTACGGGCAGGTCGGCGGCTTTGATCGTCGGCTTTTGCCTTGTTAGGGAGGAGGTTCTTGTATGCTTAAATTTATCCTCGACTTTTTGAGTGTACCGGCGGTTCTAATCGGCTTGGTATCATTCATTGGACTTATGGCGCAAAAGAAAGGCATTTCCGATGTCGTCAAGGGAACCGTGAAGACCGTAATGGGCGTCTTGATTCTCAGCGGCGGCGCGAGCTTAGTTGTTGGCTCTCTCAGTCACTTCGGAAATATGTTCCAATATGGGTTCGGAATAACAGGCGTCGTTCCTCACAATGAGGCAATCGTCGGCATGGCTTTGGAGCAATTCGGAACGCAAACGGCTCTTATCATGGCGTTCGGCATGGTTGCAAATATACTCTTCGCTCGTTTTACACCGATGAAATATGTTTTCCTTACAGGTCATCATACCCTGTACATGGCTTGTATGATTGGCATTATTCTTTCGGTTGGCGGACTGGAAGGTGCGCCGCTCGTAATCGTCGGAGCACTGGTCTTAGGATTCATCATGGCATTGTTCCCCTTCTTGGCACAACCCATAGTGAAAAAAATTACCGACAGCGATGATGTCGCCTTCGGACACTTCGGAACTGTCGGTTATCTTTTCGCCGCTTACGTCGGCAAACTTGTTGGCAATAAAGAGCACACGACTGAAGAGATTAACTTTCCCCAAAGCTTGACCTTCCTGCGTGACTCCTCGTTGTCAATTTCGCTGGTTATGTTGATGTTGTTTTTCGTAGTAGCATTTGCTTGCGGTTCGACTTACGTTGAAACTGAACTCAGCGGCGGACAGAATTTCTTGGTATTTTCAATCATACAGGCGATAACTTTCGCCGGTGGCGTTTACGTTATCCTTTCCGGCGTTCGCTTGATTCTGGCTGAAATTGTTCCTGCGTTTACAGGCATTTCGATGACGATCCTACCCAGCGCAAAACCTGCAATCGACTGCCCTGTCGTCTATCCCTACGCGCCGAACGCAGTTTTAATTGGATTTCTGTCCAGTTTCGTCGGTGGTGTTATCGGCATGGGCATTTTACTTGCGATGAATACTCCCGTCAATCCTTTACCGATAATCCTTCCGAGTGTTGTGCCGCATTTCTTCTGCGGAGCAACGGCAGGCGTATTTGCAAACAACGCTACAGGCGGTCTGCGCGGTTGCATAATCGGTTCAATGGCTCACGGCTTGCTGATAACTTTCCTGCCCGTTTTGCTTATGCCGGTTCTGGGCAGTCTCGGCTTTGCGAATACGACCTTCAGCGATGCTGACTTCTGTGTAGTCGGTGCAATTCTGGGCAACATCATCAATCTGATTAAGTAACGGGAGGAAAATTTCATGACACCTGAGAAAAAGAAAAATCTTGAGCTTTTCGCCTTAAAAGTTCGCGAAGGCATAATTGAAAGCACTCACGCGGCTGGCTCCGGTCATCCCGGCGGATCACTTTCGGCAACAGAATACTTCGCATATCTGTACAACGAAGAAATTCGCGTCGATCCGAAAAATCCCAAAGACTTCAACCGCGACCGCTTCGTCCTCTCCAAAGGTCACGTCGCTCCAGTTCTCTATTCGACACTCGCCAACAAAGGATTCTTTCCCGTCGAAGATTTGCTGACGCTCCGTCAAATCGACTCACACCTGCAAGGTCATCCGAACATGAACTTGACGCCCGGCGTTGATATGTCTACCGGCTCTCTCGGTCAGGGAATTTCGGTGGCGTGCGGCATGTCTAAAGGCGCAAAATATCTCGGTCTCGATGTCAACGTCTACTCGCTTTTGGGCGACGGCGAACTTGACGAAGGACAAGTCTGGGAGGCAATAATGTTTGCCGCTCATTACAAGCTTGATAACCTCTGCGCGGCGATTGACTTCAACGGTCTGCAGATTGACGGCTGGAATAAGGACGTTATGAACATTGAGCCGCTCGACAAAAAATTTGAGGCGTTCGGCTGTGCGGTCATCACTGTCAATGGGCACGACTTTGACGAACTCGAAAAGGCTTTCGCCTTCTTCCACGATAATCGCGGTAAAGGCAAGCCAACTGTCATCATCTTGAAAACCGTCAAAGGAAAAGGCGTCTCCTTCATGGAAAACGTCGCAGGCTGGCACGGCAAGGCTCCTTCAGATGAGCAATACAAGCAGGCTTTGCAGGAACTCTCTGACGCGCGGAAAAAAATAGAGGAGGCGGCTTGATATGGCAGACGTAAAAAAAATCGCGACTCGCGACAGCTACGGCAACGCACTTTTGGAACTGGGCAAACTGGACGATAAAGTTGTCGTCATGGACGCCGACCTTGCCGGTGCCACTAAGACCGCAGTTTTCAAGAAAGAATTTCCCAATCGTCACTTCGATTGCGGCATCGCCGAAGCAAATATGACGGCGACTGCGGCTGGTCTCTCCACTATGGGCTTGATTCCTTTCATCTCGACGTTCGCAATGTTCGCGGCGGGCAGAGCCTTCGAGCAAGTCCGTAATTCTATCGGCTATCCTCATCTGAACGTAAAAATCTGCGCAACTCACGGCGGTATTTCTGTCGGACCCGACGGAGCAAGCCATCAATGTTGCGAAGATTTCGCCCTCATGCGCACAATTCCCGGTATGACTGTTATGTGTCCTTCCGATGATGTTGAGGCTCGCCAAATGATTAAGGCGGCTTACGAAACGCAAGGTCCTGTCTACATTCGGCTCGGTCGTTCAGCCACTCCCGTTTATCACGACGAGAGCTACAAGTTTGAAATCGGCAAAGGTGAAGTCGTCCGCGACGGTTCCGACGTTGCCATTATCGCTGTCGGTATCCTTCTGCCAGAGGCGATTAAAGCCGCTGAACTCCTTCAAGCCGACGGAATTTCGGCTCGCGTCATCAACATGGCAACGATTAAGCCGCTTGACGAGGAACTTGTCTTGAAAGTAGCTCGTGAATGCGGCAAGATTGTTACAGTCGAAGAGCACAACATTTACGGAGGACTCGGCGAAGCAGTCTGCGGCGTTCTTTCCGAAAAATTTCCCGTACCAGTTAAACGTGTCGGCGTCAATGACGAATTTGGTCACTCCGGACTTGGCGACGCCCTCATTAAGCAATTTGGGCTTGACTGCAACGGCATTGCACTCGCCACGAAAAAACTCCTTTGAAAAAAGAAAATTACATCGCTGAATAGATAGCGAAAGGAAGTCTGCCTTCGATGAAAATCACAATCGGCTCGGATCACGGCGCAGTTGCACTCAAGGAAGAAGTCAAAAAAGTTTTGGCGGAATTCGGCGTCGAAGTCACGGACGTGGGCACCTTCGGCACTGACAGCGTTGATTATCCCGACATTGCCGAAAAAGTCTGTGCAGATGTCGTAAGCAACACAGCTGACAGAGGTATTGTGCTTTGCGGAACAGGAATCGGCATTTCCATTGCCGCTAACAAAATCAAAGGCATTCGCTGTGCTTTGTGCAATGACGTTTTCTCTGCAAAGATGAGCCGCGAGCACAACAACGCCAACGTCTTGGCTATGGGCGGACGTGTTCTCGGATTCGGTTCGGCAAGCGAAATCGTCCGCGCTTGGATTCAAACCGACTTTTCTCACGGTGAACGCCATACTCGTCGTATCGAAAAAATTTCTGCTTTAGAATCACGTCCATAACTTTTGAAAAACAGCCGTCTTAGAATACCCCACCCTCTATCCTTCATAGTCTACAAACCGTTCATACTTCCAAAGGGAGTATTGGACGGTTTTATTTTTTCTCACGCAAAAAAATCCCAACTTTACAAGTATACGCCTTTGAAGTACAATACGTTCATGAAAAATTTACTGATACCTCAGGTCATCGTCGAAACACCTGCTTACCTTAACGCTGTCGAGGAATTTTGGGACACCGACACTCAAACCGAATTCAAAAACTTTATCGGCGTGAACTTTTTGCTCGGCGACATCATTCCCAACACCGGCGGACTTCGCAAAATCCGTTGGAAAGGAACCGGCAAAGGCAAACGCTCCGGAGCCAGAGTCATCTACTACTTTTACGACGAGCATAACCCTATCTATCTGCTTTTCGCTTACTCCAAAAATGTTCAAACCGACTTGACCGAGCACGAAAAAAAATTACTCCGTCATTTAGTTTCCCAACTCAAAAATTCTTTTCGCTCTAAGGAGACCAACGTCAATGCAAAATGAAAATATTTCTCCTATCGCTTCCGGCATTCTTCAAGGTCTACAAGAAGCCATTGCCGACGCCAGCGACAAACCAGTAGACGGCACAAAAAAATCCGTCGTCTACCGCATCGAACCTCAAATCATTCGTCAACAACTAAAAATGTCCCAAAGTCAATTTGCTCACGCATTCGGCATTCCTCTGAGAACCCTGCAAGGGTGGGAACAAGGCAAACGCAAAATCGACATGACCACTGCCTCCTACCTCCGCACCATTTCCAAATTCCCCAATGAAGTTCAAGCCGCTTTAGCCAACTAACTCCAATCACTATCTACCTTTTGTGATTTACTTCACCTATTTGTGCCCATTCTGGGCACATTTTTTTCTCCCACAAAAAAGCAAAAAAATAAGATTTTGAACGCCGCTCATTATGGCAAAATTAATCTCGAAAAGAATACATCTGGAAGAACACATCTGGAAAAAATGAAAACTACAACATTTTAATCATAATAATTAAAATCTATGGTAACGCCTTTAACACATAAATAAAAAGACCCAACGTACCGAGAACTGGGAACGAACGTACCGAGAACTGGGAACGAACGTACCGAGAACTGGGAACGATAAAATTGCAAAAAACACCATTTTTCTCTAGTGGTAATGCGGTTTTTTTGCCTTTTCATAAGTGCTATAAGATTTATAAGAATCTATAGTGCGTGGGCGGCTGTTTAGACTGCCGCCCCGCTTTCAAAAGAAAAAAATCCATGCGCAAACCGCATAAAAAAATGACGACCAAAGTCGTCAGCAAAAACCTCTTCTTTTTCTGAGGAAAAATTTACTTTGAAAAAAAAAGTTGCCATTTATTCCAAAGAGCTTTTGAACTGCTTGTAAGCTTGAATCACTTTCTGATGTTTCTCGTTTGAAAGACCTTCACGCATCATGCTTACAATGACCGAGCTTAGACTGCTATCCTGAGCTATAGCCAGAGCCTTTATATCTTCAACATCTTTAGGGTCGAGTAAAATGGAAATTTGATACTTGTCCTTAGACGGACTAAAAAGCTTTTTTGAAATGCCAGTAGTTTTTTTGGACATGAGAGTTTACCTCCTACAATGGAAACAACAACTTTTTTTTTCAAAGAATGAACCTTTAAGGTTGAATTAAGGTTGGCAAATCTTCGTGGTCGGTCGGTTGTCGGCGGGCGGCGATTTTGTGTAGCATTTGGCGAACCAAAAGAGCCGCCAGCGTACGTCTGACGGCTCCTGTGGGCTCTATTGCAGCCTTGCTTTGTCTGTGCTATACTTTCGGTACCCAATAACTTAATCGCGTCGCTTCGACGCCGCTACGGTGTTATAGGCGTATCTATGATAGCTTATGCGGCGCGGAGTGTCAACAACTAGGAGGCGCATATCGCATGAGCAGTAAGAAAAATTTGATGAAATCGGGCAAGGCGGCGGCATTTCTCGGCGTTTCGCGTGATACAATTCAGTATTGGGTCAAAGCGGGTAGGCTGATTCCCAATTTAATCAGTGAAAAAGGCTACTATTTCTTCTCCGAAGAGAATCTTGCCGCAGTTCTTGACCAGTTGAAGCAACAAACTGCGGCAAAAACGGGCAATGAGACCGCGACAACTGCGGCAACGGTTTTGAAAACGGGCAATGAAAACGTGCAAAACGCGCAAAACGAGACAAAAGCTGGCAATGAAACCGGGCAAAACGCGCAATGCGAGCCGGTCGTTTCCAAAAAACGCGCAATGGTCAGTTTGCCTGTTTTGCCGAGTCAGCATTTCAGTGGAGTGACAAAACTAATGAGAAAATTGCAAGTGGTGCCAATCGGTCAGGGTTTCAAGACGGCGTTTGATAGGACTGGGAACTTGTACACGTTCGCACGTTTGGATTACGCGGATGAAAAAGTTTCGTTTAGCGGGAGATTCGACGCGGCGGACGAGTTGATACTTAATGCGATTTATTCGATTACTCGAAGTGCACAGGCAGATAATGATGGCAATTATGCAGTGGGTAGTAAGCCAATGTTTAGCTCGCGC
>JAFQZB010000165.1 GCA_017406175.1 Selenomonadaceae bacterium
AATGCTATGAAAAATATTAAACTTGATAAAATAAATTAACGAATTTAATCTTTTTCTTTATACTCCGACAAGTCAAACTTGCCACAATAACGGGCATAGCACTACGCCCTCTATCCCGTCCGCCGTAACTTTCGGGAATACTTTTCTTATAATTTGAAATGCTCCATTTACATCAGCATTGATTGTCTTTCCGTCAGCTGTTCTGAACAAACCCCGATGTATTCTTCGCTTTTTGTCATAATTCTCTTTTGTGGGTAACTCATTGTCTAAAAATGACGTACCGCTCGTATAACTTTCCTCTGTTAAGAGAACCGTTATGCATTTATCTTCCGCCTTGTACTTAATCATTTCAATGAGTTTCGCAAACGGAATCTGGACAAAATGCTGATTTACTCTCTTTGATAAGCGACTTTCTTGTTTCCAACCGTCGTTCTTACCGATAACTATCGTGCTCACTGCGCGAAATAAGCATTCGTCGACGAGGCGACGGCTCGCCTTATGTATGTAATCTTCTATTTTTCGGGTCCGTTTTGCCGTAAATTGCCGAATTTTATTTGACGAGTATTGCCCGTTCTCCGTTTGACAAATGCTTTTCAAATGAGCGACTTTTTTGTTATAGAACTGATTCATAGATTTTGGGATTCTGCCGGTGATGATAAACGGCACCTGTCCTGTATTTGTCGCTACCGTCAGAAGATTGTCTATACCAATATCTATTCCTGCGTATTTTCCATTGTCAGGCTTAGGTTCAACGTCGCTTGTTTCGTAGACAATTTCGAGCATTATGTCAGTCCCCGTAGGAACGAAACGTATCTGTCGGAAACTTTTAAAAGGCTTTTCGATAAATTTGGGTCTCACCGTAAAGCCCTTGAATTTTTGCGGGAAATGAATAACTCCCTCTCGTATTCTGCAATTTTGATTTGTCAACGTGAGAATAAATAGTCCATCTTTCTTTTTATACTTCGGCAACTTCGGGCGTCCGAGATATTTGCCGGGATTTTCCTTGTAATCCTTCGCGGCGACAAAATATCCCTTCCAATTTTTATCCAATAGCCGTAAAACTTGTTGTGCCGACTGCGCCAGTGGCATTGCTCTATAATCCGGATATTCCTTGTCAGCCTTAAGGATTTTATCCAGCTTTGCATATCCTACAATTTCGTGCTCGTGAATAAATTTATCTCTAACGATGTAATTTGCATGATTGTAGAGATTTTTAGCGAGATGACAAAATTCAAAGAGCATTGCGAAATACGGCGAGGAGGGACGAATTAAATGTTTTTCAACTCTCGTCGACATCATTTATCGCCTCTTTAATCTTTTCCATACGCCGTCTGCTGCTGTACAACTTCATTGAATAGCAATGCAGAAGGCTTACAATTTCTTCAAAAATTTCTTGTGAATCAAGTTTCGTTGAGCCGACTTCGCTCATTACAACTATTTCGCAGTTGTATTTTTTGAAAAGATGATTGAAAAGTTCAAAACCAAATCGCGATAACCTATCTTTGTACGTGATTACGACACGTTCTACTTTACCGCTCAATACTTCGTCAAGAAGTTCAAAAAAGTCATTGCGTTTTTCAAAGCTTATTCCGCTGGCAATATCAGAGTAAATTCCCGCGATGACGTAACCATTGGCAAAACAAAACTGCTTGAGCAATTCGATTTGATTTTCCAAGTCTGCTTTCTGTTTAGGTGTAGAGACGCGAGCATAAACGAATGTTTTGCGTTTTAAGTCCTTGTTGAGGAACTTGTAAACATCTTCTTCATCATAATCGTAGCGTTTATTCGGAAGTACACGAACGCGAATTATCCCTTCTTTTATATATTTGCTCAATGTTGGACGCGTTATTCCGAGTATACGCAACACATCTTTTGATAGCATAAAAACTTCCTCCTTTAGAGGAGGATTATACATTGTTTTAGATAAAAACACAATCAATATTTAACATTTTTAATGTTTTTCTTTACTATATAGGGAAACATTGGAACTTTTTGAGCGCGATAAATCCGATTACCTTCATTGGCAACAGTTCTTCAACAACCAAAATTGGATTTCCTGCGGTGATAGACTTCGCGAACAATATTATCTTACCAAGAAAAAAATCCATTTGGAAAATACTGCGCGAAAACTGTCGGCAACTAAAATTCGGCTGGATACTGAACCAGCTCGATTGGAAAATCTCTGCCAAACAGAAACTGCGAAAGAAAAAATCGCTTTCCTTGCCGCTAACCTTATCTTCAAAAACTTAAATATTGCGCAAGAGTACGAAACAGCAAAAAAGCTTGTCGCTGATTTATCTCCAAAATTACAAGTAGCGGAAAAACGTTTCAATGCCCTGAACGATAATTATTCGCGCATGAAGCAAAATCGTGTGTATCGTGTTATTCGCCCCGTGAATCATTCTGCGAAAAATAAATCTCTGAAAGAAAATGAACTCATTGCCATTATTGCCGATGCACTCATGAGCGAACCATATGCCGTTCAACTCGTCGCTCACTCCGACGGTAATAATCTGGAAATGGAAAAGGACTGGGAACTTATGAGCGAACTCGACAAAGATGAACTTATCGACAAGAAGATAATTCAGGAGTTGTGAATAGCGGCAAAAATCTTATGTCGTATCCCTGAATTTATAGTAGAAGTTCACTTACCACTTATCCTTCGGATAAGTGAAAAAATACCGCGCCGCAACGACATTTATCGGCGAAAAAAATTTGTAGCGGTCAAATTTACGAATGAAGAATTTGTGTTATAATAAAGTCAAGAAGGGAGGAAATAGCTGTGATAAACATTCAAATTGATATACCAGAGGCATTGTTGCCATTTGCTAGTCCAAAAAACGAGCGAGAAAAACTTTTACGAAATGCTATGATAATTTTCCCTTTTATTCAAGATGAGACCATTTCATACGGACGAGCTGCTGAAATTCTTAACTTGAATAAAATCGATTTGATAAAACTTTATGGGAGTTTGGGTTTACCGTATTTCAATCAGACAAAAGAAGAATTGGAAGAGGACTTGAAGAATATAAAATTAATTATGGGGCAATTAGTATGATAGTCATAGCCGATACGACACCGCTCATTACTCTGATGAAGTTAAAACGTTTAGATTTGTTAAAAAAACTCTTTGGTAATGTAGCGATTCCGAGTGCCGTTTACGAGGAATTAGTTTCTAACTCGAAATATCCAGTCGAAAAGCAAATGATTGCTAGGGCTTCATTTTTGGAACGCTTAGAAGTATCTGACCGTCAGTCAATAAAGATTTTACGTGAAGTAGTCGGACTGGATGCCGGAGAGAGTGAGGCAATAGCACTTGCTGAAGAAAAAAGTGCTGATTTGTTAATAATTGATGAACGAAAGGGTAGACGTGTTGCTAAACAAATGGAGCTTAAAATTATTGGCACAATCGGAATATTACTTCAAGCTTTTGATTGCAAGATACTTTCAAAGACAGAAATTCTTTCTTGTATAGAAGAATTGAAATACAGCAATATAAGGATTTCTGATTCTCTTTTTGAGCTGGTTCTCGTCCATATGAAAGAATGAATATTTTATTACTTAACCTGTTTTAAGAGTTGAAAAGAATCTTATGGTAACGCGAAAAATTTTATCCTCGTCAAAAAGGCTTGATAGGAATAATGACGTTGTAACGAGACTTTTAATGAATTAACCCTCACAACGAGTTACTTAATCTTATGGAGAAAAAATATGAAACGAGATATGGAATTATGTCGCAAGATTCTTCTTGCCATAGAAGAACTTTACTTAGATACTCCTATATATAATTTAAAAATTGAAGGTTACTCCATCGAACAAATTGCATATCACTGCAAAATACTTAAAGATGCAAACTTAATTTCTGACTATAAAGCATTATATGGCGATAATCATATTGTAAATTTTGGCGTTGGATCTCTTACTGCAGAAGGAAATAATTACCTTGACAAAATCAGAAATGAATCCGTTTGGAATAAAGTTAAAGACATAATCCGTGAAAAAGGAATTCCTCTTACAATTGAATCCATCGCAAGAACATTACCAATCATCATTAACAATACTCTTCCCAATTAAAGTAAATCTCTGCAAAGAGTTGCAAGTTATTCTTTTGCGGTTATGTAAAATTCTTCAAGTTTATGCTGTAGACCTTAGCAAATTTATTGTGGCTTTCAACAACCAAGTTTTTTCAAATTTTAAGACTATATGCAAATGCAGTAATCCAAAAGTTTACGCGCAACACTCCTATCAAGTAATCTGCTATTTATCACCTTGAATGCGGAAAAACTCCGATATGATTGACTCTTTCTTCCGTTTGTTTTATGTCATGAATATATGTTTGCAAGTCGTGCCAATAAACTTATAGGAGACGATGAATATGAAAACTAAAAATGCATTTGCTTTCCGAGATTTTGATTCCTCACATATTCTCCAGCGTACTTTCTTCAAAAATTTTTATTTTGAACTTGATAAATCAGATGCTGAAATTTTAGAATCATTAAGTAAGGCAACAGAAGATTCCGTTGATGTTTGGGAAAGAAATTTATATGTCATAAAAGCCACTCACGAACGCCTATTTATGTTCCGTCGCTTAATCAATAGGCATAACGAAAATCGCCTCGACAAATACAATAAACGAAAAGTCAAATCTCAAAATGTCAAAATCACCGAAC
>JAFQZB010000166.1 GCA_017406175.1 Selenomonadaceae bacterium
GAAATGCAAGTGTCCAACTCCGACAACCTCGCTAAACGCACTCGATACTATCAAGAACTCATTGACGGTGACAAGCTCAAGCCTGGGCAACATTACAGTGCTCTTGGTGAATCTATCATCATTTTCATCTGTCCGTTCCCTTTCAAATACAATCGCCATTTTTATTCCTTCCGCGAACGTTGTGATCAAGAACTTGATTTTATTCTTGAAAGTGGCGTAACTAAAATTTTCCTCAGTACCAAGGGCACCATAGACGACGTGACTCCCGACATCAAAGCTTTTCTTGAATACGTGGACAAAGGCATTATTTCGGGAGATTTCGTCAAAGAGTTGGACAACGCTGTTCAACTTGTTAAATCTAACAGAAAGGCGATGAAAGAATTTATGACTTACGAAATGGCTTTACTTGAAGAACGTTTGCAAGGCGAACAACGTGGAAGACAAATCGGACGGACTGAGGGCACAGAAGCCATCGCCATTAAAATGCTCCGTAAGGGCAAGTCTTTTGATGAAGTTCACGAATTTACTGACTTGCCTTTGCACCGTCTTGAGCAACTCGCCAACGATAATCGGAATGACTTATGAACGATATAAAAAAATTTGTTGCTCAGTGGAGCGGGCGCGGATACGAGAAGGGCGAAATGCAACTTTTTTGGCTTGCTCTGCTCCGTGATGTGTTCAATATCGCCGAACCAGAAAAGTTTATCCGCTTTGAAGTTCCTGTCAAACTCAAGCACACCGGCTTTATTGACGCTTTCTTGCCCGATACCAAAGTTATCATTGAGCAGAAATCTTTGTCGGAGAATCTGTCGCAAGAAAAATCGCAGTCAGATGGCTCGACTTTAACGCCTTATGAACAGGCGCAACGTTACGGGAACAGCTTGCCCTATTCGATGCGTCCGCGCTGGATTGTCGTCTGCAACTTCGCCGAATTTTTAATTTACGACATGGAAACGCTCGCCGAACCGACTAAAATTTTTCTCGACGAACTGCCCGAAAAATTTCACGCTCTTGATTTTCTCGTCGACAAAACGAAAAATAAACTCCGTATTGAACTTGAACTTTCGCTTAAAGCCGGTGAAATTGTCGGCAAGCTTTATGATGCTCTCCACGCTCAATATCTCAATCCCAATAACGAACATTCTTTGGCAAGCCTCAACAAACTTTGCGTAAGGCTTGTCTTTTGTTTATATGCGGAATCATCTGGCATTTTCGGCAAGCACAAAATTTTTCGCGACTGGTTGGAAGGCTCAAGAAACATTCGGCAAGATTTAATTTTGCTTTTCGACGTGCTAAATACTCCCCTTGACGCTCGCGACCCGTATCTTGACGACACATTGAAAAAATTTCCGTTTGTCAACGGCGGTTTATTTGCGGGCGCGATTGAAATTCCTAACTTCACGCCCGAAATTAAAAATCTCCTGCTCGAAGAGGCAAGTAGCGGTTTCAACTGGGCGGGCATTTCTCCGACCATTTTTGGCGCAGTCTTTGAATCCACGCTTAATCCCGCAACTCGTCGCGCCGCCGGTATGCACTACACCAGCCTTGATAACATTCACAAGGTCATCGCCCCGCTCTTCCTAAACGACCTACACGAAGAATTTCAAATCATCAAGACTTCCTCACGGAATCGCAAGAAAAATTTGCTCGCCTTTCAAGATAAACTCGCCACGTTAAAAATTTTTGACCCTGCTTGCGGCTCCGGCAACTTTTTGACTGAAAGTTATCTGTCGTTGCGCCGACTGGAAAACGAAGTCATTAAGGAGCTTTTCGGCTCTCAAATTCAGCTCGGCGAACTCGTCAATCCCATTAAAGTTTCTATCGGACAATTTTTCGGCATCGAAATTAACGACTTTGCTGTTGCTGTCGCTCAAACTGCCCTCTGGATTGCTGAATTGCAAATGATTCAAGAAACTCAGCAGATTATTCATCGCGACTTGGATTTTCTACCGCTTAAAAGTTACAGCAATATTCACGAAGGTAACTCTCTGCAAACAGATTGGGCAAGCGTCGCGCCCGAAATCGACTACATTATTGGAAACCCGCCTTTCATCGGCGCGAGAATCATGAACGCCGCGCAGAAAGCCGACCTCATTAACGTTTTCGACGGCTGGAAGAATGTCGGCAACCTCGACTATGTTTCCGGCTGGTACAAAAAAGCCGTTGACTTTTCTTCCAGTAAAAATATTCGCGCCGCTTTCGTTTCGACCAACTCAATTTGTCAAGGTGATTCGGTCGCTACTCTTTGGAAGCCTCTTTTCAACGACATTCATATTGACTTTGCTCACAGAACTTTTCGTTGGGATAGCGAATCCACTCAAAAGGCTCATGTTCATTGCGTCATCGTCGGTTTCAGCTCCGCACCCACTGATAAGCCAAAAGTCATTTTCGACGGTGACAAAAAAATTTTCGCGACCAACATCAACGCTTACTTGCTCGACGCGCCAAATATTTTTGTTGAGAGCAGACCGAATCACCTTCAAGACTTCGTGCCCGCTATCGGCATTGGCAACAAACCTATCGATGACGGCAATTATCTTTTTACATTCGACGAGATGATCGACTTCATTGCTCGCGAGCCTAACTCCCAAAAATATTTTCGCAAATGGTACGGCGCGAGAGAATTCATCAACAACGAACCGCGTTATTGTCTCTTGCTCAAGGATTGTCCGCCCAACGAACTGAAACGGATGCCGCTCGTTTATCAGCGCGTTAAAAATGTTCGCGATTTCCGACTTGCCAGCAAAAGCACGAGTACTCGCAAGCTTGCCGACAAGCCCACTCGTTTCCACGTTGAAAATTTCCCGACCGGCAATTATCTGCTAATTCCGCGTGTCAGTTCCGAAAATCGTCGTTACGTTCCGATTGGCTTTATGAATCCTAACGACCTCGCAAGTGATTCTGTCCATATCGTTCCCAACGCAACGCTTTATCACTTTGGAATTTTGACCAGTTCAATTCATATGGCTTGGCTTAGGACGGTCGGCGGGCGTTTAGAAGTTGATTACAGATACTCGAAAAACATCGTCTACAACAATTTTGTCTGGTGCGAACCGTCAACAGCTCAGCGACACGCTATCGAACTGTCCGCACAGAGAATTCTTGACGTTCGCGCTAAATATCCCGATTCGAGTTTTGCCGAGCTTTATGACAAAGTGACTATACCCTACGAATTGCGGCAAGCTCATCGTGCTAACGACCGCGCTGTCGCGACCGCTTACGGTCTTGAAAATCTTTTGGACGATGAATCTGCCATTGCTGTCGAGATGTTGAAACTTTACGATAACCTCCGAACCTAAAATGTAGTCAATCTAAAAGCTTTGGATTTCTCAGTAGTAAATCCACTATGTCGCGAATTATTGGGAAAAATGATGCCACATGAACAGCTCGTCAAATTTCTTCACGCGATGAAAAAGAGAATTTCTGTAATCCAAAATCTTGCCAATAACTTCCTTTTCTAAAGCGTGTTTTTCGTCATAAATGGAATATTCCGTAACACCAACCTTCTGAATAATCTTATATAGTTTTCTTTTCCTTGATTCTACTGTTAAACTCTTCAAGTTCTTAATCGCACGAGACTTAGCTTCATTACCTTTGAATTGTTCGGCAATAGATTCCAGCTCAGACTGCTCAAACAGATGTTCTGTAAACTCATGCCCGTAGAGATTAGAGTGCTCTATTGCTTCGATTATAAGAAATCAATGAAAACGGCTGCAGCTCTGGTCGAATTTGCGCTTGAGCACGTCGCAATTTTGAAGGCGAAAAACTTTTTCGACATAAAAATTTCACTCAAAGCCCACGACGTTCCGTTGACCTTGGTGGCTTATCGACTTATGAGCGCGAAAAAAAATTACCCATTGCACTTGGGCATAACCGTGGCGGGCACCGTCAACACGGGCGTCATAAAATCGGCGGTCGGTATCGGCGTCAAGTCGTTGGGCTTAATCGCCGCCAAGGTCGAAGAAAAAATTTCCGCGATAAAACAGCCGCTGACGGTCGCGGTTATGGGTTATGTCGTGAACGATCCAGGCGAGGCGCGTACTGCTGACGCGGACGGCGAGGGAATTATTTTCCGCAAAGGCATCATCGTCCGCAAGATGCCCGAATCCGAACTTGTCTTCGAACTCTTCAAAGAGATTGACGCGATTTTGAACGCCGAATAAAAAACGCCTCCTTTAACCTCTTACGAGATTGGGAGGATTTTTTTCGAGAAAATTTTAATCTACGCATCCTTGAATTCTTCGCGGGAATATGGTATTTATGAAAAAATTTTTCGTTTTCCGGAAGGTGCAATTTGTTTTTCGTAGAGGAGTGACGATCCATGAGAAATTTCCTTTTCGACTTGCAACGTTTTCAATCAAGTGCCGCTAAATATCTTAGCGCGGACAACGACAAACATACCGTCGATAACTCCATGTTCGATAATCTGATTTATGATACGATTTACGCGCTCGGCGGCAACGATACAATCGTCGTTAAAAGCGACAGTTACGGTGCTGTGACTGTTTACGGCGGCGAGGGCAACGATTCTCTTGTAACTAATAAAGCCTATACTTTGCTGGAAGGCAACGAGGACGACGATACCATAACGGGTTGGAATGCCCATTCAAGTACGCTCGACGGCGGCGCAGGTGACGACGTAATAGAAAGCAGAGTAAGTTATATGGACTACGATGCGAAAACGTTGATTATAAGAGGCGGCGCGGGTGCTGATAAGATTTACAGCCAGGGCTATCAAGCGACGATTGACGGCGGCAACGATAACGACGAAATAACCAATACCGGCTCCAATTCATCAGTCAACGGCGGCGCAGGTAACGATAAAATCACGCTCGAAAACGGCTCGTCACTGTCGATACGCGGCGGCACGGGCGATGATACCGTTTACGCCAACAATAATGCAAGCAATCTTTATCAATACTCATTAGGCGACGGCAACGACACGATTATCGGGATTACCGACCACCTCAATTATTACGGTACCAATCTCAATGCGTTCGACACGTTGGCAATTTACTCTACGCAATTTCACGATGACTTTATCGTCAAAGTCGGTTCCAAGATGGCCGGCCATACCTACACTTCAAGCGTTGTCGGCAATGATCTCGTCTTCGATATTGGTTCCGGTGCCGTGACGTTTAAAAATCCCGGAAAAGCCGGAGTGAACGTTATCGAAAATGATTCCACAGAATTTAATATACGTATTTTTAACACCGCAAATGGTGAGGGGATCTATTACGCAAACGACCACGAAGGCGCGATTATTCACGGGCTTAGGGGCAACGACACGATTAAAGACATTTACGCCACTTCCAAAGAGCGCAAGACGGATAACATTCAAGTTTTCGGTTACGACGGCGACGATTTAATCGAAAATTACAATTCCTTTTATGCCACGCTCGACGGCGGCGACGGCGACGATACCATCAAAAATTCCTGCACCGGCGTAAAGATTTACACGGGCAACGGCGATAATTTCGTCAGTAATCTGGGCGGGCAAGCGTTAATAATCGGCGGCGCAGATAAAGATACCATTTCAATCGGTGCGATTTCCGTTACAATCAAAAGCGGCGCGGGCGATGACAACATTGTAAATCGCGTAAGTGATTTCAGAGAAACCCACAACGGTCATTGCTCAATCGACGCGGGCGACGGCAACGATTATATTTACCAGTCTTACAACATCGCCTTCGATAATAATCCCCCTCTAGGCGAAGATAAATCGACTCTCTATGGCGGCGCGGGCAACGATACAATTTACAACGACGGCAACTACAATACAATCATCGGCGGCAAGGGTGATGACTCTATCGTATTGAGCGGTGCTCTGCATAACGTGATTGTATACGCGAACGGCGACGGCAACGACACAATCAAAGGCTTAGGTCTTAACAACACGCTCCTCATTGACAGTGATTACTCGTCGGTAAGAAGTAGCAACGGCTCGGATATAATTGTCACGGTCGGCAACGGCAAGATAACTCTGGTTGACGGCGAAGGCACTAAAATCATCAAAGGCTCGTTTACATTACCCGACGACACTACGCCGCCTGATACTACGCCGCCCGATACTACGCCGCCCGATACCACGCCGCCTGATACCACGCCGCCTGATACCACGCCTACCGCGCTCAATCTTGAAAACAGAATCGCTTCCACCTTAATCACGGCTACAAAGCTTGACGACACGATTGAAAATTACGCCTCTTCAGTGACAATCAACGGCGCAGAGGGCGCGGACTCCATCACAAATCTTTACATTGAAAAATACGACGCCAACGGGAATTTTGAAGAGGTATGGGGCAACGGCGACTATGCCTCCATAAACAGCGGCGACGGCGACGATTATATCAGCAACTATGGCGCACGAGCTACAATCAGAGGCGGCGACGGCGACGATACCATTGACAACAACGGGATTATTCGTGTTGATGACAGTGTTGATGACAGTGACGTTAACGTTGTTGCCGTGAGCGATGAATTTTTAATCGACGGCGGCTCCGGAAACGATGACATTTGTAATATCAACAGCGGCGCGACACTCCTCGGCGGCGCAAATGACGATTATATTTCCAACAGCGGCGATAACGTTTCAATCGACGGCGGCACGGGCAACGATCATATCACAAACTACGGCGATAACTTGACAATTACGGGCGGCTCTGGCAATGACACCATTTTTAATACCGGCTACAGCACGGTCGGCAAGAACATGCTGATTAAATACAAGTCGGGCGACGGCGACGATGTGATCTACGGCGACGAGACTGCGACGTTGCAAATCGGCAATGGCACGACGGACACCTACTCTAAAGTAACGGTCGACGGCAATCTTATCGTGACTGTCGGCGAAGGCAAGATAACGTTGGTCGATATGGCAACGACAGTATTTACCATTTTAGGTACGGAAGAGAATTCCTCAAAGAGCACGATTTACGACAACAGCTCAGCCGCTAAAGTTACTCTGGCTTCGGGTATCGAAGTCGGCGACGCATCAAGCCGCACGACGGCAATCCGAATAGTCGGCAACGAGCTGGACAATTCAATCGTCGGCGGCAGTAAAAATGATACTCTGTCGGGCGGCTCTGGTGATGATAAACTTCTCGGCGGGATTGGTAATGATTCACTCTCTGGCGGCGACGGTAAGGATACTCTGTCGGGCGGCTCTGGTGATGATAAATTGCTCGGCGGCTCTGGTAATGATTCACTCTCTGGCGGCGACGGTAAGGACACTCTGTCGGGCGGTTCGGGCGATGATAAATTGCTCGGCGGCTCTGGTAATGATTCACTCTCTGGCGGCGACGGTAAGGACACTCTGTCGGGCGGCTCTGGTGATGATAAATTGCTCGGC
>JAFQZB010000019.1 GCA_017406175.1 Selenomonadaceae bacterium
AGGTCAGCAACCCCACGGCTAAAGCCGGGGGCTTGTTTGAAAAATAGAACAAGTCCTTGCTGACTAGCCTAAGTCTTAACTGACTACGTTACCTGCGAATAGATAGGTACCGGCGGACGTAAATCCTAATCTGCCGCTCTACGGCTTATGGTTAAACAGTTCTGAGGGGTAGGAATAGTGCTGTAAGCATACAAAACCGCAGGATAACTTTGGCGAAGGATTTTTACGCTAGCGGGCGGCGGTCTGTTTACTTTTACCAGACATTATGCCCGCTCACCTTCGGGTGAATCAATTTAAAAGAGGCAAGTGCGGCTCCTCCCCACAAGGGGGTATCCGCCGCGCAATTTTGATGAATTTAGCGATACGCGGCATTGACGCCAATCTTGGAGAATATCACGCTGATACATTCTTTAACGACTTGCATCCGACATTGAAGGCAGATTTTATAATGGCGAATCCTCCGTTCAATCTCAAAGATTGGGGACAAGATAAGCTCAAAGACGATAAGCGTTGGAAATATGGACTGCCGCCCGCCGGTAACGCAAATTATGCTTGGATTCAGCATATGCTGTCACATCTCGCGCCAAATGGTAAAATTGGACTTGTTTTGGCAAATGGTGCGCTTTCAACTCAAACAGGTGGTGAAGGCGAAATTCGCAAGAATATTATCGAAGACGACCTTATCGAAGGAATTGTTGCTCTGCCGACGCAACTTTTCTACAGCGTCACGATTCCTGTTACTTTGTGGTTTATTTCCAAGAATAAAAAACAGAAGGGCAAGACGCTTTTTGTTGATGCTCGTAAAATGGGCTTTATGGTCGACAGGAAACACCGCGCTTTCTCGGAAGAAGACACAAAAAAAATTGCCGATACTTTCGCAGGGTTTCAAGCTGGCAATTTTGAGAGCGTTAAAGGTTTTTGTGCGGTCGCCGATCTTGAGGATATTAAACAGCAGGATTATATTCTGACGCCGGGACGTTATGTGGGGATTGAAGAGCAAGAAGATGATGACGAACTTTTTGAGGAGAAAATGCAACGGCTTATTGATGAACTTTCTGAGCTGTTTTCAAAGTCTCACGAACTCGAAGATGAGATTCGTAAAAATTTAGGAGCGATAGGCTATGAGTTATAATCTTGACAAAGAAGATGAGAAAAGAATTATTGAGTTGGCGAAGAAGTATCGTGTCGAAAAAGTTATTTTATTCGGCTCGCGTGCAAGAGGGAATAATAGACCTGACAGCGATGTAGACCTTGCTTTATCTGGAGGAAATTATTTTGAATTTGCTTTTGATTTTGATGATGAGTCAAATGGTAATATAAGACCAACTATAAAAAGTCAAGGAAGAATTTTGTAGGGAGAATTTTTGGAGAGAATGGCATGAACAGTGTAACAAAGTTTCCGAGCAACGGCACCGATACAAGTTAAATGATGTTTACCTTCAGAGCGTTTCTTTTGGTAAAAGGCTTTGAAAACAGGGTCAATATTAGAGGCGACAAGAGCAGCCCGAAAGAGAGCTGTTCGTAAATAAGGAGAGCCGCGTTTGGTCATTTTTCCAACGGAATCTTGGGAAGTACCCGATTGGTCAAGTTTAGAATCAATTCCTGCAAAAGCTACGAGTTTGGCGGGAGTGGCAAAACGTGTAATATCACCAATCTCGCTAAGAATGGTTGCGCCAAGCACGGTTCCGACGCCCGGAATCGTCGTTATCGGTGAGTTAAGTCGCTTAAGTAGGTCGGCAATTTTAGTGTCGAGTTGAGAAATTTGCTCTTCGATGAAAGAAATTTGAGCAATGAGAAGCTGAAGTTGCAAAGCCAGACTTTGAATTCCAAAAGTTATGCCGAAAGAATTCTTTGCTTTGAATGAAAGTTCTTCAAGTTTTTTACGAGCAAATTTTTTCATGGTAACTCTATCGAGTAACAATTTTAATTTGTCGGGAGGAATATCTTCAAAGTCGGCAGGTGAGTTGAAAAGAGTCAAAATTTCCCGCGAAGTCTTACCGAAGACATCGGAAAAAACGGACTCATATTCAGGAAAAATTTTATCCAAGACGCAAATGGTTTGTCGCTTAAGGTCACCGATAGATGAGACAAGCGAAAATCTGAATCGAGAAAGATTACGAAGTTCTAAGATTTCCTCGCTTGCCAGCTCGGTCTTGGAAAAGTCGCCGTAACGAATGAAGTCAGCAATAACAAGCGAATCAATCTTGTCTGTTTTATGTGGACGGATTCGGGTCGAATTGCGCCAAGAATCTGTCTGAATGGGGTTACCACAAATTGACAATATTGCGTATTTGTGGTAATTTTATTTAAAATTTAATGCATGACTTGATGCTATTTGTTTTATCAAAGAAGTTAGCACGGAGATGATGTATTGTTATGAATGTAAATGAAGCTATCAAAATTGCTTTAAACGGTGAGGCAATTTTATTCTTAGGAGCTGGATTTTCCATTGGTGGTACCAATAAAATGAAAAAATCGATCCCTACTGCCACCGAACTTTCTTTGCAAATGTGTAAAGAATTGCACATCTCAGAATCAAATAACTTACCTATTGTCTCAGACAGATTTATTTCCGACCACAACATAGGTCTTGGGATTTCCAGAATGATAGATTTTCTCAAAAGCCGATTGATTTGCACACAAGTTTCTGACGAACAACTAACTATTGTAAAACTTCCGTGGATACGTATATACACTACAAATTATGATAATATAGTTGAAATTGCCTCAAAAGTCAGTAAAATATATCGAGAATCCATCACAGCTACCACTGAAAAACCTAAAATTGAAAATTTGTCTGGTGCAATAATTCATATGAACGGGAGTATCCAAACCGTCACTGAAAAAAATTTTTTCAACGATTTCAAAATAACGAATGAAAGCTATTTACGTGATGGCTTTTTAGAATCTCCTTGGGGTGATTTATTCGTTCACGATATAAATAACTCCAAAGCCATAATATTTATTGGTTACTCCATGAGGTATGATCTCGATCTGCAGAAGGTGATGCATAATAAGATACGCGATAAATCAATTTTTATTGACAGAGCAAATTTAGACGAAAATCAAGAATATCTCCTTAATAAATGGGGAACTTTAGAAAAAATTGAAACTACTGGTTTCGCAAACAAGATTATATCATTGCAACGCACACATATAGCAAAAGAAAAAAAGCAAGCATTACAAGGTGTTGAAGAAATTTTGATAACAAATTACCGTAATACTAGTGTGTCCGCTAATGATGTTCTAAATATGTTAATTTATGGAAAATATGATAAATACAGTATAAGAGCAAATACGAACTTCTTCATAAAACGTGAAGATTATTTGGAACGAGTAAAAGAAAATATTGAAACTCATCAGATATGTATTATTCATTCAAATTTTGGCAACGGAAAGACTGTTTTTTTAGACTACTTAGCATCTCAATTAGTCGAAGAAAATAATGTTTACATTCTCAACGATGCCGTACACATACAGGACGATTTAAGAATTATTTCGCAAAGCAAATCATCTTCAAACTTGCTCCTTATAGACGATTACGATATGTACATGACAGTTTTTAAGGAATTATCTTATGGGATCCCAGACAATGTGAAAATTATTGCCACATGTCGTTCTTCAATAAGTGATATTCTACTCGATACTTTGACTAATAAATATAATATTTCTTTGAACAGCATAGGCATTGTGAATATCGAGGTACTCACGGATAAAGATCGTGAGTACTTGGTTCAATTACTTAACAAATATAACTTCTGGGGTAAGTATGCTACCTATAGCCATAATAACAAAAAAAAGTTGATAAATCATAAATATAAAAATCGAATGAATTGCGTATTGTTCATGTTATTAGACTCAAATGTCATAAATGATAAAATAAAAATTATCATGAGCGATCTAAAC
>JAFQZB010000167.1 GCA_017406175.1 Selenomonadaceae bacterium
AAAAATGGCCCATCGATTTTCCGGAAGATTGGGACGAAGCTGTCGCATTGCTTAAAAACATGTTTAAAAAAGCCGGCGTAGACTACGACCCGAGCGAACGAGAGCCCAACGTCTACAGCGTAATCGTTAATGGCGAAGTTGGACGTACCATTAAGCGGGAAGAAGCACTCCGCACCCTCGCAGACTACATTCAACGCAACCCAGGCAAATAAAATAATTTCGGCTCCGACGACTATCGGGGCTTTTTTATTGACGCGGCGTCTTTTGAATGGTAAATTATCGGCACTAAGCAACGGGAGGTTTTAATTTGAGTGACACCAAACTTTCTGCGGAGGAACTCGTCGAACGCACGACGATTGCCGACGTTTACCGCGCAGATAAACAGCTTGCCGGCATCGTCAAGAAGACGCGACTTATCCTAAGCGATTTCTTTTCTGAGCTTAGCGGCAACGAAGTTTTCCTTAAGCCGGAGAACATGCAACACACAGGAGCCTTTAAACTGCGCGGCGCGTACAACAAGATAAGCCACTTGACCGAAGACGAACGCAACCGCGGAGTTATCACGGCGTCGGCTGGCAATCATGCTCAAGGCGTGGCGTTCGCGGCTCAAAGGCTCGGCGTCAAAGCGGTTATCTGTATGCCCGCAACTACTCCGATTCTCAAGGTCGAGGCGACTAAGGCTTATGGCGCGGAAGTCGTTCTTTACGGCGACGGCTTCGACGACGCTTACAAACACAGCTTAGAACTTTGCGAGAAGCACGGCTATGTTTACGTTCACCCGTTCAACGATTTGGAAGTTTTGCTCGGACAGGGGACGACTGCCCTTGAGATTATCAACGAGCTTAAGGACGTGGACGCAATCTTAGTTCCGATTGGCGGCGGTGGTTTCGCGTCAGGCGTGGCGTTGGCTACCAAAGTTGTCAGCCCGCAAGTTAAAGTTATCGGCGTGGAACCAGAGAACGCAGCTTGCATGAAGGCGGCATTGGACGCGGGGGAAATCGTTTCGCTCAAGAGTTCGGACACGGTCGCGGACGGCTGTGCAGTCAAAACGGCGGGCGATTTAACCTTTGCTTTCTGCCAAAAGTACCTAGACGAGATTATCACCGTCAACGAAATGGAAATCATGAGCGCGCTATTGTTCCTCATCGAAAAGCATAAACTCATCGCTGAGGGCGCGGGCGTCTTGAGTCTAGCGGCGTTGAATAAGCTACCGTTCAAAGGCAAAAAGGTTGTGGCAATCGTCAGCGGCGGCAATATAGACATATCGACCTTGAGTGCGCTGATTGATAAGGCGTTAATCGTTCGCGGAAGAATCTTCTGCTTTGGAGTGCTCCTTGCCGATAAGCCCGGCGAACTGTTGAACGTGTCGCGAATCCTCACGGAAGAAAATGCCAACGTCATCAAGCTCGAACACGACCAAGCCCGCGTGACTGACAGCTTTAAAAAAGTCGTCTTGGAGGTCACGGTCGAGACGCACAATCAAGCGCATATTGATAGAATCGTCGCCGCATTGAATCGCAATGGCTACGAAATCGAAAAGATTGACTTGCTCCGTTAAAATATCATGCGAATTATCACAGGACGAGCAAAGGGCTTGCGGCTGAAAACGCCAGCGGGACTTGCGACGAGACCGACAAGCGACCGCGTCAAGGAGTCGTTGTTCAGCATACTAAGCGGGCTGATTGACTTCGCGGAGGTCGAATCGGTGCTAGACATCTTCGCGGGCACGGGAGCTTTGGGTTTGGAGGCAATCTCACGCGGCGCAGGTTCGGCAACGTTTATCGACACGACGACGGCGGACATCATACGCGACAACCTAACGCGGGCGAAGTTCACGGGCTATAGGATTATGCGCGGCGACTTTGAACGAATCCTTCGGCGGCTCGGCTCACAATTCGATTTAATCTTCAGCGACCCGCCGTACGCAACGGGGCTTGCGCAAAAATCATTGGAGCTAGTCGCCGAACTAAAATTGCTGAACGCGGGCGGCTTAATGGTCGTCGAACACGGCGCACAAGAGACTTTGCTAAGCAACCTTGAACTCGTCCGAAGAATAAATTACGGGCACACGACGGCGATAACAATCTTTAAGGAGAATTCATCATGAAGAAGGCGATTTGCACAGGGAGCTTTGACCCAGTTACCAACGGGCACATAAATATTTTCGAGCGGGCGGCGCGGCTCGTCGACGAAATGATTATTTGCGTTTTCATCAACGAGCAGAAGAAATATCTCTTCAACATGCAAGAACGCGTCGACCTGTTGCGAGAGGCGACAGTCCATATCGACAACGTGACTGTGGACGGTTGCAACGGACTAGCCGCCGATTACATAAGGCAACACGACGTTAATTTGATAATTCGCGGCTTGCGTTCGGCGGCGGACTTTGAATACGAGGTAAACAAGGCGCAGATGATGCGGCACCTTATCCCGACGGTCGACACGATATTTTTGTTGACAGCCCCAGAGTTTTTGTTTATAAGTTCTTCGGGCATAAGGGAGCTAGCGCATTTCGGCGGCGACGTGCATGGACTGGTTCCGGAGTGCGTGGAATTTGCCCTTCAAGCTAAAATGAAAGCTAATTCCTCAATCGATGACTTTAAGAGGGGATGATTATGGCAGTACGCAACACATTGGATAAAATAGAAAGTTTGGTAGCGGGTGCGCCGCATTTGCCGCTGACGAACAAAACGCTTATATCGGAAGAAGATTTGATTCACTTGGTGGAGGAGCTACGCAAGGATTTGCCGCAAGAACTCGAACACGCAACCGAGGTCATGAAGGAACGCGACAACATCTTGAACAACGCACAGCTTGAGGCGAGCAACATCATCAAGCAAGCACAACTTCAGGCGGAGCAAATGCTAGACGAGAACGACATTGTTATTAAGGCGCGGGAAAAGTCGCGAATGGTTTTAAGTCAAGCACAGCAACAGGAAGCCGAGATAATGGAGCGGACGCGGCAGAATTCCAAGCAACTGCAGGAGGACGCCGACCGCTACGCCAATCAAGTCTTCGACCAACTGATTGCTCACGTGACGAACACTTTTCAAGGCGTGCAACAGGCGCAGTCGGGTCTTGAACATGCGCGGCAAATCTTACAGCAGGCAAAGCTTCAGATGAATCAGCAGGCTGCTCAGCAAGCTTATTCCCAATCGTATTCGCAGACGAATTACAATCCACAGCCGCAACAGTATGACCAAACTCAACAACAGTACAATCAGCCGCCGCAGTACGACCAAGCCCAGCAACAATACAATCAGCCGCAATACGACCAAGCCCAACAACAATACAATCAGCCGCAATATCCGCAAGACAAACGATGACTTTTAGACGGAGCCTTTAGGCTCTGTTTTTTTCTTGCATAAAGAAAATCTTTTGCTATAATCTGCGCGAAGGAGGAATGCTTCATGGGTGAAGAAATTTTTATTAAACTACGCGACTGCTTCACGGCAGGTTATACGCTCCCACAATACTGCATTGATAACGGAATAAAAAAGCCGCTTTTCGTCTCCGAGAAAAAATTTGAACTGTTCTTATGGGAAATTCACGTTCAGTTTTACTACGATAAGCGAATGACAGCACAATTCAGCTTTATAGATGCTGACCAAGCTACAACGAATCGTCCTGGTCATTATGGCATCATACCAAAACTTACAACTACAAATTTTTCTAAAATAAAACTCGACGATTTTGACGCTATTATTCTTCTAACAACAAAAAGTGTGGAAGCAATAAACATAAGGATTATTCGTTTAGCTGAATTGGAGCAGTTTTTCATTCAGAAAACATATGTAGAAGTTCCTTTGCTCCATTTCTTACAACGTCATCCAAAAGTTAAAATGTTTTTGACGAATTTCCCTCCCATTAGTCGTTATAAAGGGTACGAAGAACTTAAATCTCAACTTAAGGACGTATATTTGTTAAAAAGAACTATCTCCGCAAACAAAAATGGAAATGTAGAAACACAATTTGATAAATTAGGTTATACAAATGCGCAAGTACTTGATATTTTAAATGCCTCAATGACAGAAATAAAGACAAATATCGATGGAACAACCGAAATAATAGGTGATGATAAAAATCCTTTTTTTGGTATCAGAAACGGTAAACGAATAACTGCGTATCAGCCTGAAAGTTTTCAAAACAAGATTTATTTCGTTGGAACGTGTCATCAATACGGCAATTTGTCGCCTTTCGATAAGACGATTGAAAGTTATTTGCAGAAAATGCTTAACGAACATAATCTGCCTTACCGTGTGGAAAATGAAGGACAACTTCTTTGGAATCGCTATCAAGATGTTTTCTACAATCTCAACAAGTTAAATCCCTCCCCAGGTGACATAATTTTTGTTTTTATATTTAACTTGCATTCGATTAAAGATGTTATTCCATTCTGTGATATTAATGATGTGTTTGATCCGCCGCATGATTTTCGAGAAGTTTTTTGCGAGTTTGGTGGGCACGTGAACGAGCTGGGTTATAAGCTTGTGGCGGAGAAATATTTCAAGTTCCTGACGGAGAATAATTTCTTCCGCGACGTGGAATTCAATTATCCATTACCGCCCCCCAGGTACCACAGATACGGCATACCGTCTTGGGCGGAGCAGGGCGGCGTAAAGTCAGAAATCGTCAACGAGGAACTGGAAGCTTACAAGCAACAACTTAAAGCAAAGAGACCGCAAATCGGGGCACTGGTCATGAATTGCAATCCGTTTACGCTGGGGCATCAATATCTGGTCGAGTACGCGGCGGCACGGGTTGACAAGCTTTATATCTTCGTCGTGGAAGAGGACAAAAGCGTATTTCCTTTTGCGGACAGAATAGAGCTCGTGCGACAAGGTGTAAAACATTTTTCAAACGTGGAAGTTTTGCCGAGCGGGAAGTTTATCATTTCGCAGACGACTTTTAGCGGCTACTTCAACAAAGCTTCTCTTCAGGACGTAGCTGTTGATTCAAGCGAGGACGTTGAGATATTCGGACGGGAGATTGCTCCGACGCTGGGCATAACAGTTCGTTTCGCGGGCGAGGAGCCAACTGACAACGTCACGCGCCAATACAACGAGACGATGAAAGAAATCCTGCCGCGCTATGGCGTTGAGTTCTGCGAGATACCGCGCAAGGAATTTGACGGCGAGCCAATAAGCGCAAGCAAAGTCCGTGCGGCTTTGAAGGTCGGCGACTTTGACAGAATAAAAAAGCTTGTGCCAGAAACGACGCTGTTGTATTTGCGCGGCCGATATTCAGTGAGCAAGTGAAAACATTCAGCGGAGCCTTCGGGCTCTATTTTTTTGCGCGATGAAAAGTTTTCTGCTACAATCTAAAAAAATTTTGGAGCTGATGACTTGGAACGACTGCAAAAGCTAATCGCCCGCGCTGGAATTTGTTCGCGGCGCGAGGCAGAGAAATTAATAACGGCAGGGCGCGTGACTGTCGACGGCAAAATCATTCGCGAGCTTGGGGCTAAGGCTTCGACCAATCAAAAAATCCTCGTCGATGGCAAGCCGCTACACCTCGGCGCGGAAAAGATTTATCTTATGCTCAACAAGCCCCGCGGCTACGTCTCTACAGTGCACGACGAACGCGGACGCAAAACTATGTTAGACTTAATCGACACTTCCGAACGCCTCTATCCTGTCGGCAGGCTCGATTTAAATTCGGAAGGGCTAATCATCTTAACCAATGACGGCGACTTGACTAACGCTTTGATTCACCCCCGCTACGAGGTCTCGAAGACTTATCGAGCTAAAATCTCCGGCAACGTTACAGAAGAGAAACTCGACCGCCTCCGCGCAGGACTCGAACTCGACGACGGCTTGACTGCCCCCGCTGAAGTCTATTGGCTTGATAAGGATTTGGTCGAAGTCACGATTCACGAGGGACGCAATCGGCAAGTGCGGCGTATGTTTGCGGCAATCGGTTGCGACGTTAAAAGGTTGCGGCGGATAAAGTTCGCGGGCTTGACTTTGGACGGCTTGAAGGTTGGCGCGTTCAGAGCATTAACAGCAGAAGAAGTCGCACGGCTTAAAGGAGACTTGCCTTGAAGAAAATCATTGTAATTGGCGGCGGCGCGTCGGGCATGATGTCGGCGATTCAAGCGGCGGCGGGCGGCGCGAACGTCACGTTGCTTGAGAAAATGCCCCGCGTCGGTCGCAAGTTGAGTATAACTGGCAAAGGTCGTTGCAATCTGACGAACGCGGCTGACGTTTCCGAAGTCGTGAAGAACATTCCCGGCAACGGCAAATTCCTGTTCAGTGCGTTGAAGAAGTTTTCGCCCGTTGATACCGTGAACTTCTTTAACAGGCTTGGAGTCGTTACGAAGATTGAGCGAGGCGGCAGAGTTTTTCCCGCGAGTGATGACGCCTCCGAAGTTATCGACGCGCTGTTAAGGCAACTGGCTATTGTCGGCGTAGACGTTAGGACAAATTCGCCCGTGACGGAAATTATCGCTGAAGATAGGAAGGTTCGCGGCGTAGTGGTCGGCGGAAAAGTTTTGACGGCGGACGCAATCATTTTGGCGACGGGCGGCGCGAGTTATCCTGCGACGGGTTCGACGGGCGACGGCTTTAGGTTTGCTCGGCGGCTCGGTCATAACGTCACGGAGCTTTTGCCGGCACTCGTCCCGCTTGAAACGGAAGAAGACTTCGTTAAAGACCTGCAAGGGCTATCGCTTAGAAATGTCCGCGTGAAACTCTTAGCGGACGGTCGGAAAGTCGCTGAAGTCTTCGGGGAGATGTTGTTTACGCATTTCGGAGTTAGCGGACCGATAATCTTAACGCTAAGCCGACAAGCCGCACGACTTTTGGCAGAGAGTCGCTTTGTTGAGGTGGAGATAAATTTAAAGCCGGCACTCACGCCCGAACAACTAGACGCCCGAATCCTACGTGACTTCGACAAGTTCAAACGGCGGACGATTAAAAATTCACTCGGCGAGCTCCTTCCGTCCAAACTCATACCGATTATCCTAGACCAGACGTATCTTGACGAAGACAGACGCGTTGACGACATCACGCAAGCTGAACGGCGGCGGCTCGTCGAAGTTCTGCGCGGCTTGTCCTTGACGATAACAAAGACGCGCCCCCTAGCAGAAGCAATCGTGACTTCGGGCGGCGTATCCGTCAAAGAGATTGACCCGCGAACAATGCAATCAAAACTCGTGGAAGGGTTATTCATCGTCGGGGAGGTCGCGGACGTGGACGGATTCACGGGCGGCTTTAACTTGCAGGCGGCATGGGCTATGGGCTACGTCGCGGGAACGAACGCGGCGGGCAGTTGACAGAAAAATTTTTAACGCAACAGGATTTTTCCCCGCAACCATAGAAAAAGGCGGCGTTGAATTTATTTTTTTATATTGAGTGAGGAGGTCGGGGGAATTGATGTTTCTACTTGCGCTGTCGCCGATACTGTGGCTCGTCATCGCGCTCAGCGTCATTAAAATGGCGGCGTGGAAAGCGTGCTTGGTCGCGCTGGCAATTTCATTAGCCGTCGGTATGGGCGTCTGGGATATGGAAAGCGTTCGGGCGATTGAATCCGTGCTTGAAGGCGTCGCCTTGGCGTGTTGGCCAATCTTGCTAGTTATCGTCGCGGCAATCTTTACTTACAACTTAACACTGCATACCAAAGCAATGGACACGATTAAAGACATGCTAACGAGCGTCAGCCACGATAAACGCGTTCTGATTCTTTTAATCGGCTGGGGCTTCGGCGGCTTCTTGGAGGGTATGGCGGGCTTCGGTACGGCTATTGCTGTTCCGGCGGGTATGCTCGCGGGCATTGGCATTAATCCGATATTATCCGTTTCAGTTTGTCTTATCGCTAACTCGGTGCCGACGGCTTATGGTTCAATCGGCATTCCTTTGGTCACGCTGGGAAGTGTCACGGGCTTTGATGCGGTTCAGCTCGCTACGTTTACTTCACTGCAACTGGGCGTCTTAACTCTGCTTTGCCCTTGGCTTATGGTTATCGTGACGGGCGGCGGGCTAAAAGGTTTAAAGGGCATGACGATGCTTTGCTTGGGGGCGGGGCTTGCGTTCTTTATTCCTGAACTTGCGCTATCCATGTTCGTTGGTCCTGAGCTGGCAGTTGTGGCGGGCGCGATTTGCACTATGGGCACGATTGTCTTCCTCGCGAAGAAATTTCCAATCAACGACCCCGAATTCGCGATGAGCGACCAGGCGCACGCTAAAATCACGACCGCACAGGGAATTAACGCTTGCTTGCCATTCATACTGATTTTTATCTTCCTGCTGTTCACGAGCAAACTTGTCCCGCCGATTAACTCGTTCCTTATGCAATTCAAATCGGCGGTTCCGATTTACAACGGCGAAGGCGGCGTCCCTTATACGTTCGTTTGGATAAATACTCCCGGCGTGCTGATACTGCTGGCGGCGTTCATTGCGGGCAGTAAGCAGGGCGCAGGTTTCGGAGAAATGCTCGGCGTGCTGAAGAAGACGATTAACGGCTTGAAATTCACGATGGTTACGATTATCGCGGTCATTGCCACGGCTAAGGTTATGGGCTACAGCGGCATGACGAATCAGATTGCGGATACGGCGGTTGCGGCGACTGGCACGGCTTATCCTCTGATTGCGGCGTTCCTCGGCTCGGTCGGTACGTATATCACAGGCTCGGCGACTTCAAGTTGCGTTCTGTTCGGCAAATTGCAAGTCATGGCAAGTCAAGCAATCGGCGCGAATGAAACTGTTCAAGCGTGGGTGGCGGCGGCTAATGCAACGGGGGCTTGCGCGGGCAAGATGATTTCTCCTCTGTCAATCGCAATCGGCTCGGCGGCTATCGGTGTTAAAGGTGCAGATTCTCAGCTATTGGCGTTCGCAGTCAAGATTTATATTCCGTTCGTGATATTTATGGGCGCAGTCGTTTACTTCGGACAAGTCTTGATAGGTTAAGGAGGCTTGCTTATGAAAATTTACACGAAGACGGGCGACGCGGGCTTGACGAGCCTTTACACTGGCGAACGTGTCGAGAAGAATTCACTTCGGGTTCAAGTCTACGGCGCGATTGACGAGGCGGACTCGGCGTTGGGATTGGCAAGGGCTTTCGTCGAAGTTGAGGACGTGCGCGAGAAAATTTTTGACGTACAGAAACTTTTGCCAAGACTTATGGCGGACTTCGCGAGCTTGAATCGAGAGCCGACGATAACCGCGGGCGAGGTTGCAAAGCTTGAACAGGAGATGGACACGTTAGAAGAGCTTTTGCCGCCGCTGAGAGAATTTTTAATCCCCGGCGCGTCGAAGGGCGGAGCCTTCCTAGACTTAGCAAGGACAATAACGCGGCGTGCCGAGCGGCTAGCTTGCGAGTTGTCAAAGTCGGAGCCTGTCCACGAGGTCGATAAGATTTTCCTAAACAGGCTGTCGGATTACTGCTTCCTGCTCATGCGCCGCGAAGACTTGAGGCTTTGAAACTAAGACACGCAACAAAAAAACCGTTCCCCGATTGAGGAGCGGTTCTTTTTTATTGGCTATGAATTTATGCTTGTTCAGGTTGCGGAGCTTCGGGAGTTTCTTCTGGCGTCGTCTCGTAGACGTGAGCAACGCTTGAGATGTCGACTTGATATTTGGTGCCGTCCTTCTCGACGACGATGCTAGGTGTGCCTTCGACGATTGACACGCCGCTAACGACGCCCGTCATTTTTTCGGTATGGCTAATCGGATTGCCTTCGGCGTCGGCTTCGTTAATCGTCTCCATCCAATCGATACTCTTGCCAATCATGCCGCTAAGCTGCCCGACGAGAACGGACGTATCGATATTGCCGACAGTCTTGCCGAGTTCTTCAAGGGCTTCGTAAACGTTAGTCATCTGCTCAAGGGAACTGAACTGCGCAAGCTGTGCAATGAATTCGCCATTTTCCTGCGGGTTGAGCGGGTCTTGATTCTGAAGCTGAGTGACTAGCAGTTGCAGGAAAGCTTCCTTGCCGAGGTCGTCATTAGCTTTAGTCTCTTTGGGTTTCGATGCCTCATAAGCGTCGGTATTGTAAGTCACGCCGTCTACAGTGATTGTGTTTAGTGCGTTTGCCATGTTATCTCCTCCTAATTAAACGGAATAATCGACGCCGTCCGTGGCGGGACTTTCATTGACAGGTTGGGCGGCTTCAACGTCATGTTCGAGGGCGTCGAGATTGATTCGGCGATTGCCCTGACGAGACTGGCGATTTTGTTGCCAAGCCTGTCCTCCTTGACCGTTCATCAAGCCGCCGTCATTCAAGTTCGCGGAGACCTCGACATTATCGACTTTAAGTCCAGCGTTGTTGAGTTCTTGACGGAGCTGAACGAGTGAGTTTTCTATAATCGTGCGAACCTGGGCGTTGTCGCTGTGGAAGCTGGCATTAATCGCGCCGCTTTGGCTGACGGAAATCCTAAGCGTCAAGTCGCCAAGGTGTTCGGGGTTGAGCTTGATGACCATTTGTGTATTTTCCGCCGTACGAATCAGTCTAGCTTGACGGACAATTTGCGCGGGCACGTCGAAATTATCTTGAGGCATGGGCGGAGCTTCGGGTGCCTGAACAGGAGCCGCTGCAGGTTGAGGTGCGTCATTTGTCGTCAAAGGAACGGTGAAGACTTCTGCGCCCGTCGATATTTGTTGCGGCTGAGGTGCTTCGGTTGTCGCTTGGAAAGGTTGGAAGGTTTGTTGCGCGTCTCGTTGCTGAGTTTCTTGCTCGAATTGTTGCGGCGTCGATTGCGGCGGCGTGACTGGTGCGGCGGTCGGTGCGTCTTCAACTTGCGTATTTAAGATTAGTGGTTCGGAAAAGTTTTGCGGCGCGGGGCGTTCGTCGACTTTGATTGATTGGGCTTGTGCCTGGACAATCGGTTGCGTTTCGACGGGCTGATTTTGCTGATTAGTCGTTGTCAGCGGTTGAATTGGCTGTTCTTGCTGATTAAGCGTCGTCGGTTCAATCGGCTGTGCTTGCTGATTAGTCGTCAACGGCTGAATGGGTTGTGCTTGCTGATTAGTCGTCAACGGCTGAATGGGTTGTGCTTGCTGATTAAGCGTCAGCGGCTGAATCGGCTGTTCTTGCTGATTAGTCGTCGTCAGCGGTTGAATGGGTTGAGCTTGCTGATTAATCGTCGGCGGCTGAATGGGTTGAGCTTGCTGATTAATCGTCGGCGGTTGAACGGGTTGATTCGGCTGATTAGTCGGCGTCATCGGTTGAACGGGTTGATTCGGCTGATTAGTCGGCGTCAACGATTGAACGGGTTGATTCGGCTGATTAGTCGGCGTCAACGGTTGAACGGGTTGTTCCTGCTGATTAGTCGGCGTCAGCGGCTGAATGGGTTGATTTTGTTGATTAATAGTTGTCGTCAGCGGCTGAATCGGCTGTTCTTGAAGATTAATCATCGTCGTCAGCGGTTGAATGGGTTGAGCTTGCTGATTAGTCGTCGTCAGCGGTTGAACGGGTTGTTCCTGCTGATTAGTCGGCGTCAACGGTTGAACGGGCTGTTCCTGCTGATTAGTCGTCATCATCAACGGTTGAATTGGTTGTTCTTGCTGATTAATCGTCGTCAACGGTTGAACGGGCTGTTCTTGAGGATTAATCGTTGTCGTCAACGGCTGAATGGGTTGTTCCTGTTGATTAATCGTCGTCAACGGCTGAATTGGTTGTTCTTGCTGATTAGTCGTCGTCAACAGCTGAATGGGCTGTGCTTGCTGATTAATCGTCGTCAGCAGTTGAACTGGTTGTTCTTGCTGATTAATCGTCGTCGTCAGCGGTTGAACAGGCTGTTCTTGCTGATTAATCGTCGGCGTCGGTTGAATCGGCTGTTTTTGAGGATTAATAGTCGTCAACGGCTGAATTGGTTGTTCCTGCTGATTAATCATCGTCAACGGCTGAATTGGTTGTTCCTGCTGATTAATCATCGTCAACGGTTGAATCGGCTGTTCTTGAGGATTAATAGTCGTCAACGGTTGAACAGGCTGTTCTTGCTGATTAATCGTCGTCAGCGGTTGAACAGGCTGTTCTTGCTGATTAGTCGTTGTCAGCGGCTGAATCGGTTGTTCTTGCTGATTAGTCGTTGTCAGCGGCTGAATCGGTTGTTCTTGCTGATTAGTCGTTGTCAGCGGCTGAATCGGTTGTTCTTGCTGATTAGTCGTTGTCAGCGGCTGAA
>JAFQZB010000020.1 GCA_017406175.1 Selenomonadaceae bacterium
AAAAAATTTGTCGTCGGAATAACTTCTAAGCCAAAATGCGTCGGTTTGTCTGCAACTCGCCTTGTCGCGGCTCTTTTGCTTGCCAAACGATATTCACGAACATTTTTAACCCGTTGATAGGCGAGCGGCATTTTTTTCAACTCATTTGGCGGACAATCTCCCAAATACAAGCAATATCGCAAAACATTATTGATAAATTCCTGCGCTCCGAACCAACGATGAAAATATTTTTTGGAAAGCGGCTCGCGAGCAATGAAATCGTTCATTTCGTCGAGCGTGAAGATAAAATTATCGTTGTCAATCCTTTGACTGCCCGTCAATAATGGCGGCACGAAGTCTTGAAGCGGATTGGGGCGGCTTTCGACGAAAATATTTGGCGCGTCGAGCAAATAGGCGTTGATGTTGGCGGCAATTATTTTTTTATCGCCGTCAAAGATAATTTTTAGCTTGGAATTTGGCGCGGAGCTGAAACCGACGATGACGCAGTGGACGTGCGCCTTTTGCGCCGATTCGCTGTCCCAACGGAAAGTTCTGTAGGCAAAATCAATGTGAATTTTTTGGTCGAAAAGCGGTTTCCAGAGCGTGGCGACTGAATCGCCTTGACAAATCGAGTTCGTGCTGACGAATGCGGCGCGAAAATCTTTGTCGCGAGCAAAATCGGCGGCTTTTTTGTACCAGCAACAAACATAATCGAGATTGCCGAAATTTTTCCAACCGGCGAAGATTTTTTTGATGTCGTTGGTCTGAGCGGCAGATTTTATCCTCGCGCCGACGAAAGGAGGGTTGCCGATGATGTAATTCGGATTCGGACAGACTTTTTGCCAATCGAGTTGGAGCGAATTGCCTTCGACGATGTTTGAATAGGATTTCAGCGGGAGAAAATCCAAATCGCGGTGGATAATTTCCTGCGTTTCTTGAATCATTTGAAGTTCAGCAATCCAGAGGGCAGTTTGAGCGACTGACACGGCAAAATCGTTAATTTCGACGCCGTAAAACTGGCTGATAGAAACTTTAATGGGGTTTGAGAGTTCGCCGAGTTGAATTTGACTGCCGAACAGCAATTTTAGGATTTCATTCTCGATTCGACGGAGCGAAATGAAAGATTCGGTCAAAAAGTTGCCTGAACCGCACGCGGGGTCGAAGATTTTAATTTCGGAGAGCTTTTTTTGGAGATTCAGGAGAAAATTCCTGCGTTTGGAGGTTCGATTGTTCAAATCCATATATATGGATTTTGTAAGTTGTGCCTTCAAGTCGTCCAAAAAGAGCGGGTCGATGACTTTATGAATATTTTCGACGCTGGTGTAGTGCATACCGCCCGCCCGACGCGTTTGAGGATTGAGCGTTGATTCAAAAACCGCGCCAAATATCGTCGGAGAGATTCCCGACCAATTAAATCCGCTGCTTGCCTCTTCAAGCAGGAGATTTTTAATTTCGGGCGTGAAGTTCGGGATTTCGATTGAGCCGCTGAACAAACCGCCATTGACGTAAGGAAATTTTTTCAGCGTGTCGTCCAAATACGGGTCGCGAGCCTCAAGCGGAGTGTTGAGCACGTCGAACAGATGAATCAACGCCCAACGAATATTTTTTTCTTCGGCTAGATAGTCACGAAAGATTTTGTGTTTGCCGAAAATCCCCGTAGACTCGGCATAAAGACAAAAAACAAGCCTCACGCATAATTTGTTGAGGCTTGCCAATGAATTTTCGTTATTCGGATTGATATATTGCGCGTGAAGTGCGTCATAAAGCTTGCCGACGATTTCTCCGGCTTTAAGTGAGAGTTCCAGTTCGATACGAATTTTATTGCGTTCCTTGTCGATGAGAAAATCGAAGGCATGAAACTTTTCGGGCAACTCGTCGAGAAAAATTTTTTGTGGTTCGCCGAGCGTCTCCATATCATAAATCAAAAAATCGGCAAAGTTGCAGACTACAATCCAGCGCGGACGCATGGAATAAGGCAGAGAACTTCCGTAGCGTTGAGCCTGTTCGTAAGGAGTTAAAGTTTCGCCGTCGGATTGAGATTTTTCCTGCGAAAGACTTTCCGATAAAGATTTTTGCTCAATTATAACTTTCGTGTCGGGAAGAAAGGCGTCGATGAAACTCGTGTGCTTTAACTTTACCGGTACTTCAAAGCTGATGAATTTTTCCGGCTCCGAAATGTTCAGCACGTCGCGAAGGAAGGAAAGCCAGAAGGAATGAGTTTCACCCTTCTCGTAGCCGCGTCCCGACCACTGCTCAACAAATTTTTTTTTATCTTTCATGATTATTGTCTTAAACTAGCGCAAGGTATTCTTTCTGCTTGTCATCGGGAATTTTAAGCGCGTCCATAGCTTGCTTTACGGTTAGATTCAATGTTTCCATTAAATTTCGGATGCTTCTGATTAAAGTCTCTTTTTCGCGTTCGTCTTGAAGTTCTTCCACGAGTTTACACATTTTTCTCACCCCTTGTTTGTTTTCTTTCAAAAAGGACACCCGCTTTGCAAGCTGCCGATGTTTCATGTCCGCAGGATTGGCGCAAAAGAAATCGTGAACCAAATCGCCCAATGCACTGCCGCTTTCATCTTTATAACTTCCGTTGACATAAATTATGTGCGTGCCGTCCCCAAAAAGTTTATTCGTCTCGCGAACCACTCGCTCAACATGATAGATTTGCTCTCCGTCCTTCAAAACATCGTGCTCGGTTATGAAAATGACGAAGGTCTCCGGCAGTTCATTGAATTTTGCTTTCTTCTTCAACTTATGATAGTCGAGCATGACAGAATTGTATCTGGCACGAGTTGGAACTGCGCCCGCATCTGTACGTTGCACTTCGATATTGTAAAGCTTGCCACTGTCGTCGGTGGCGAAAACATCAAAGCGCACGCTTCTTCCGTACATATTCTCAACACTCTTTTGCGTCTGCACCTTCAATACTTTGAGATTGGGCTTGTCGAGAATAATGCGTAGGATGTATTCCACATCTTCCTCGTTGTTATCGAAACACGCGCTGAAAAACGTATCGTCTATCAAACGAAACTTTTTTATTGTCTCAAGATATTTTTCGTTGGGCATCTAATCAAATCATCTCCGCAAAATCTTTTAGCCTGATTATAGCATTGTCAACGACTTTATAAAAGTTCTGGGTGGCTCTCCAAATAAAGATTTTCTTCGCTCTCGAACTCGTCCATGACCGATTCAAAAAGTTTCGATTCAAAATTTATCCTTCGCAAGAGTCCGCTAGCGGTTATCGCTCTCTCCGCAGTGATATATGGTTTCAAATCTTGAGGATTGTGCAGAAGGTGTTGACGATTTTTATTCAAGCGCGTACGCAGGAAGGTTGATACTGATTCGCCCTTAGGAATTTCGTCCGAGAGTAAAAATTTCCCGTGAGAATAGCTTTTGTAAGAAAACTCCATCCATGTTTTGCATTTTTCTTTCCTTGCTTTCAGCGAACATAAAAATTCGTAAGCCGTTGCGCCGTTTAGGGCAGATTCATTACGATAAATTCTGCCGTTTCTGTTCTTCAATTCAACTTCGCTGCCATGATAAATAATTTTCAAATCGTGGAAGGCGTCATTGTCGGAAAGATTTTCTGCAATCGGCATTTCTTTTTCACGCTGAAACTTTTTGAGAATGGCACGAGCCTTGTTCATCGACTCAAATAATTTATCGGGAGCTTTCTCTAGTTCTGCCAAAAGCGAATCAGAGTAAGCCGGAAGGAACCATTCCGTTTTGGTTTTTAAGCGACTTTCGACTATCCAAGTCTGAACTGCCAAAATAGCAGTCAAGCCATCTGCGCCACTATCTTCGGCGTATTTTTTTACTGCGTTTATGCAGTCCTGAAACGAAACGCTTTCGGCAACTTGCTGAATAAGTCCACGCACTTGAAAAAAGTTGATTATGGTTTCTAACTCTTGATTCTCCGCCGCAAAAGAATCTTTCTCCAAGATGTCTCGCGCATTGTAAAATTCTTGCAAGTAACCTTCTTGAGAGCCTTCCGTTGTTTTATTCCAGACTTCAAGCAACTCGGCTTGAGCGTCTTCTCGCAAAGTCCAGCCATTGTTTTTAATCTCGTCGATAGAAAACCAGCGCGGGTCGCACTCTTGAATAGCTTTGTTGTTCGAGGCAAGCAGGCGCAAATAATTCGCCGTGCTAAATTTGTAAGTCTTTTCTCCGACACTGTACGGGCGTTCGAGAAAATATTTCGCGTTTGCCAACTGACCGCCGTTTTCGCCAACAATTCGGCAAATCTCTCCGGCTATTACTCGACGATTGTCAAAGATTTCATCTGCCTTCATTTATAGCCCTTTCTGTTTCAGTGATTTTGGAAACGGGGTCGACTTTTTCGGCAAAATCGAGTTCTATTTTTCTTTCCGCGTCGTAAACTGAATCATCGGCTTGCGTATCAATCTTTTCTGCCGAACTTGCCTCAGCGACGGAATGCTGACTGCTGCGCAATGCCTCCAGTAACGGCAAAACTGAGCCGCTCGTCACGTCCAGCTTTTCATTTTTGATTTCGCGCTTCACTTTCAGAAAAATAACTTCAACCTTCTGATTCTGCAGTGATTCAATGTCGGCACAGATATTTTTTTCTCTGTCGGCTAATTTTTTACGCAAGTTGCGCACTTCTACCAATTCCGCATTTTTCTTCGCCAATCTTTTTTCTATGGCTTCAAATGACATCTGTTTCATAGTATCTACCTCCAAAATTTTTTCTTCTACTGATTGCCCCATATAGAGTGACCAAACCAAATGCCGCAGTTCTCTATCGGTTTCCGAATCCTCATTTAACGATTGCATTTGTTGTTCCACTTCTTCCAACGACGAGAGCAAATTGTCTGTGGTCGCCCGAAGTTTTCCTACCTGATTCTTTCTCAATTTTCCCTCACCGCCGGAGACTATAACACACGGATTCAGCTTTGTCTCGAAATGCCAAAAAAATTGTGCAAAAATAGTGCATCGGGATTTAGGCAGATGTGCTATCATGTCGGAGAGATGACTTTTGCAAAATGTTCACTTACGCATTTCACTTCGTGAAACGCTAAAATCCAGTTGTGACGCCGTCTATCGGCGGAGCAAATCTGCCAGTCACTACGTTCCTTGAACCTGCGGTTGGCTTTATGAAAGCGAGGGAAAACTTCATGGCTATGTTCCACTTCAGACTCAAGTCTGACAAAAAACCTAGCGGTGCGAAAGTTTCGGCTGTCAAGCACGTCGAATACATTAACCGTGAAGGTTCCTTCGCTCACGATGAACTCTGACAACAAACCAACAAATTCAGCGGCAATTTTATTTCGACTGCTCAAACCTCAAACGCATTGGACGGGCTTAATGCCCTCCTTTACAAGACTGACGAATTCGGCTCAATTAAAAACACAGAGCGCGGAT
>JAFQZB010000168.1 GCA_017406175.1 Selenomonadaceae bacterium
AAGCCTCAAACCACTAGTACGAACGGGCTACGCGGCTCAAACGGAATTGTGTTCTTGTTCGCCGTGATATTTACCTCGTCAAGGACGTTTTGCGCCTCTTTGCCCGTGATATTCTTGCTCGTGAGGTCGACTAGCATTAAATGATTATCCGTGCCGCCAGAAACTATCCTAAAGCCGTCCGAAGTCAACGTTTCAGCCAAAATTTTTGCATTTTTGATAATCTGCGCGGCATAATCTTTAAATTCGGGCTGAAGAGCCTCGCCGAAGGCAACCGCCTTAGCCGCAATCACATGCATTAAAGGTCCGCCCTGCGTGCCTGGGAAAATCGCTTTATTGAATTGTTTTCCGAACTCCGCGTCTTTGCAAAGGATTAATCCGCCTCTGGGGCCTCTAAGCGTCTTATGAGTCGTCGAAGTCACTACATCTGCATAGGGCAACGGGCTTGGGTGCAAATTCGCCGCCACTAATCCGGCAATGTGCGCCATGTCGACCATTAAATACGCTCCGACCTTCTTAGCAGTGTTTGCGAGCCGTTCAAAGTCGATTATCCGCGAATATGCCGACGCTCCAGCCACAATTATACGCGGCTTGCACTCAAACGCGATTTTTTCCAGTTCGTCATAGTCAATCGTCTCAGTTTCGCGGCTAACTCCATACGGAACGATTTTAAAGTACTTGCCGCTCATGTTGACGGGCGAACCGTGCGTTAAATGCCCGCCGTCAGTCAAATTCATGCCCATAATCACATCGCCAGGCGTCGCGAGAGCGAAATATACCGCCATATTAGCTTGCGCGCCCGAATGCGGCTGAACATTTGCGTAATCGCAGTCGAAAAGTTGCTTTGCACGGTCAATCGCGAGCTGTTCTGCCACGTCTACGAACTCACAACCACCATAATAACGCTTTTTCGGGTATCCTTCCGCGTATTTGTTCGTTAAAACCGAGCCTTGCGCCTCCATTACCGCTTTGCTAACGATATTTTCCGATGCAATCAGCTCAAGCTTGTTCCTTTGGCGATTTAATTCGTTTTCTACCGCCGCGAACAGTTCTTTATCCTTCTGCAAGCCTTCCATTAAATCCATAATGCTTCCTCCGTTAATTTTTAATCAAATCAAGTGCCGCAAGCAACCCAAACATGCCTTGAGCCGCCACATCGTTAATAATTTTGCCGTCCGCGTTGAAATAATAGAAATTCATCACGCTGAACGAAATTTTCTTGCCAGTCGGCGCGAGATTCATAAATTCGCCGTCGTGCGTGCCGCTACATATCCAACTGACCGCAACTTTGTCATCTTCCGCCGCCATGTCGACCATTTCCCAGCGAATATCCGAAAAACTCTTGCGCATCAAGTCCACGACCGATAAATAGCCCGCGCCACCGTAAAGCGGCTTTTCTGATACCGGCGTAGTGAATTCTGCCTTGGAATCGATTAATTCTTCCGCTAAAGCCGCGTCATTCGTGTTTATGCACGTCATAAAGCGTTTCATTGTCAATTTATTGCGTTCCGCGTTGCTCATCTCAATACCTCCCATATTTTTTCCTTTGAAATTGCTCCGTGTCGTAAAATTTTCGGCTCCGACCCTGTTAAATCGATTATCGTTGAAGAAATTCCGAATTGACATTGCCCGCCGTCCAAAATCACTTCCACGCGCCCCGATAAGTTCTCGAATACTTCTTGCGCGGTCTTCGGCGGCATTTTTCCTGATAAATTCGCGCTCGGTGCCGCTATCGGGACTCCTGAAAGCCTTATCAGCCTCAACGCTACGTCATTTGCTGGAATTCTTATCCCGACGCTCGATTTTCCCGTCACGAAGTCCGGAACAATTTTATTCTTTGGCAATATTATCGTCAAGGCACCTGGGCAAAACGCCGCGAACAATTTTCTTGCCTGCGCGGAGATTTTTGCGACCTGCTCGACCATTTCAAGGCTTGCGACGTGCAAACTTAGCGGTTTATCGTTCGGTCTGCCCTTAGCCGCGAATATTTTCTTGCAAGCCTCGACATTCAAGCCGTTCGCGCCCAATCCGTACACAGTTTCAGTCGGGAAGGCGACCAATTCCCCTTGCTTGATTAGTTTAGCCGCTAAAATCAAATTTTCTTCCGTTTGCTGTAAAATTTTTGTCTGCAAATTAATTCCTCCTTACAATTCGCGATTATAACACAAAAAAAACCTTCGACACGCCGCCGAAGAGATTTTTTGATAATTATTTGACTTGCTCTTAGAAATTCTTCGCAATCTTAAGGAATTTTTCTATTCTTGTATAATTAGATTCACGGAAAATAGTAGATTCACCAAAAAGGTTCTTGCAAGCATTTTCATCGTTATAATCAGCTGGAAAACAAACTTCATTATCGACTAAAGATATTCCCAAATGGTAACCTAACGAACCAGAATATCCATAACTTACATTTTTTATTTTTTTATACGGAATTAAGTTGCTTCTGATACTTCCACCAGTGCAAAATGAATCAACAGTCATTGCAAAGCCCGAAGATAAGTCCTCAGTCAGTTGCAAGAACGCAATTTGATGTTCAGCGTACTTTCCTTTGCAAATCATACGCAACGCCGCCGATTTTTCTACTTTATCGAGCTGGTCGAACGTAGAAACTTGATTGCCGTCCTTGACAATCGGGAATTTTCCGCCTGTTTGGAAGATTTTTTCGGCGAGGGCTTTAAGTTCTTCAATCGGAGCGGCTTTTTGCCAAGGAAGTTGGACATTCTCGAACGAAATTTGCTTTGCGTCGAGTTCCTCTTGACTTTTAGCGCGAATTTTAATCTTCGGAGTGCCCAAAATCCCGATATATTTAACGCCGGCAATGCGAATCGGCACGTTGAACTGTTCGCCGCAAAGATAAATCGTCTTATAGTCCATTTGAATCAGTTCGGCAAGGTCTTCTTGGTTAATCGCGGTCGAAACGGCGTTGTCAATGATGGTTTCGTCGTCAGTTCTCTCGATTAGATAATTTTTCTTCTCGCGAACGCGTTTAATGAACTCCAAATTGTCATCGCACTCGACATTCAGAGCCGCGCAGAGTTTAGCCGTTAAATTCCTGTCTTTAGCATCGATTTCGCTGATTGCGTCCGCCTCATCGTCATAAAATCTGTCTTCGAGCCATGTAAGCAATTCGCCTCTCTTAAAATACTCAACAATCGCCTCCAAATCGAAATTATCGTGCAGTTCTTCGAGTGTAGAGACTTCCGCGCCGTCTTTGAGCTTGAGCTTGAACATTTTTACACCTCCAAAAATTTTTTCCCTTCTACTATTCGCTCAATGCCTGCAAAATCCTTTAAAATTTCCACGTCAACGAAATTTGTCGTCTCAAAAAGTTTTTTGACTGCCGAAGAGATTTTTTTACTTATCACCGTAATGCGTACCGCATTTATTTATTTTTATCTGTTCATTCTCGATTTTGAATATCATTCGTCTACCTCAATTAAGTCGTGACGTTCCATTTTGCCATTTTTTATTCGATTTTTAAGTTCATTAATGTTTTCGTCGCTCCAAAACGGGTCTAATTCCAATTTCCCGCCGTATTTTACGCTGTTCACTAATATTTTTATACAATCCGCTATGCTCATTCCAGTTTGTTTATTAAATTCTTTCAAATCTTCGCTATCAATCGCTATATTTATATTTTCAGTCATTTTAATCACCTCACAACCATTTTAACAAAAAGTTTTTATCTGTCAATGTAATTTGCCTGCCACAACGCGTTCAAGCCCTGCTAAGTCCTTGAAAATATCCACGTCAACGAAATTTGCCGCCTCAAAAAGTTTTTTGACTGCCGAAGATTGATTTATTCCGACCTCGACAGCCAAAAGTCCGCCGTCAACTAAAAATTTAGGCGCTCCGCTGATTATTCGTCGATAAAAGGTTAAACCGTCCGTTCCGCCGTCCAAAGCTAGTTGCGGTTCGCGTTGAACTTCTGCTTGCAACGTTTTTAAGTCGCCAGTCGGGATATACGGCGGGTTTGATACTATCGCGTCGAATTTCCCTGTTAAAGGCTCAAATAAATCGCCGCAGAAAAATTTTATCCTGTCATCGACGTTAAAGCGTTGCGAATTAAACTTTGCAACCTCCAAAGCCGCCTCTGATATGTCAACGGTAACTGCGCGAGCATTTTTGACGAATTTTAGGATTGAAATTGGAATTGCGCCGCTACCAGTGCCCAAATCGGCGAAAATTACTTCCCTAGCGAGTCCGCGCAGGTATTCGCCGACAAGTTCAGTTAAAATTTCGGTCTCTGGTCGCGGGATTAGGACATTTTCATTGACGGCGAACGACAAGCCCATAAAATCTTTAATTCCAGTCAGATAAGCGACGGGAACGCCTTCAAGCCGACGGTTTATCAGCTCATTGAACTTCAAGACGGCTCCGAGCGGCAAATCTTTATCAAAATCGACGTAAAGAGTTAATCGGCGGCAATTCAGGACGTGCGCGAGCAAAATTTCAGCGTCGAGGCGTGGCGAATCGATATTTTTAGCCGCGAGACGTTCAACGGCGGCTTTGAGAGTGTTTTGGATTGAATTTTTCATAACGGGAAGTAAAATTCTTAGCTGAAAAAGAAAATCCTGCCGAAAACGTTTTTGAGTGCTTGAAACTGGTTTTGGAGGCGATTTTGAGGCGCAAAATACGTTTTCCGCCATGGCGGAATTTGTATCGCGTCATTATGCGGTTTTTTTAGCATGTACAGATTTGGGGGCTGATTTGGAAGTTCGATTTACGTTTTCCAATATATTGGATTTTGTAAATCGTGCAACAAAAAAGCCCTCCGACACGTTGCCGAAGGGTTTTTTACTGTTTTGGACTTTGAAACTATCTAGGCTTAGCGAAAATCATTCTGCCCGCCGCCGTTTGCAATGCGCTAGTGACTTCAACGGAAATTGTTCGGCTCAAATAGCGGTGCCCGTTCTCGATAACAATCATCGTGCCATCGTCGAGGTACGCGACGCCCTGCCCAGGCTCTTTTCCGTCCTTAACAACCTGAACTCTCATAGTTTCGCCCGGAATCACGACCGGTTTAACGGAATTGGACAGCTCATTGATATTAAGAACCTCCACGCCGCGCAGTTGAGCAACTTTATTAAGGTTAAAGTCGTTGGTGATGATTTTGCCGCCGAGTTTTTGCGCCAGACGCACCAATTTTGAATCGACGCCTTGAATCTCCTCAAAATCGACGTTCATAATCTCAACTTCCATGTTTGATTCGTCCTCGCGGATTTTTTGAAGGACATCAAGCCCGCGACGCCCGCGAACTCGCCTTAACGTGTCCGATGAGTCGGCGATATATTGCAATTCCTCCAAAACGAACACGGGAATAAGCAAAGTGCCTTCCAAAAAGCCCGTCTTGCAAATATCAGCAATGCGCCCGTCGATTATAACGTTTGTATCCAGCAGTTTGTAATTTTTGTTCTTATGCTCCTGCAATTTGACGAGATTGACCTTTGGTTTTTCAGCAGGCGGTTCGGGCGGCGGTTCAGGAGGTTTTTCTTCCGGTTTAGTCTCTTTGACGACCTTATCAGCCTCTCGACTGCGTAAAATGTCTTTCAAAACGTGCGGAATAAAACTAAAACTGCCTGTAAGCTCTTTACGCTTCTTAATCGTGATTTTCACGCCCAGATAACCAAGAACAATGCTAAAAATGACGGGAATATAATTTCCGACGACAGGAATGCGAGCGAAGGCATTGCCCAAAAGATTTGCAATTATAAGTCCGATAGCCAAACCGACCGCGCCAGCGATAACATCGTTGATTGGCATTTTGCTAAGCTGTTTTTCGACAAAAGCAGTAAACTTTCCGAGTTTGCCGATTAAAAACGGTGAAATGAACCAACCGCCAAGCCCGCCGAGCGTTGCGCCCGCCAAAATGCTCACCAAACTCGCCAAAGTCAGTTCAAAGATACCAGTTTCGATTTTAAAGAACTCCAGATTGATGTACGAGATTAAAAACGGGCTAACCTGATGCAAAGCCGCGCCTCCGACGATTGCAAAGGTCAGCGTGATGAAAAATTTGATTGCTTTATCTAACATAAACTTCACCTCCTATAAAGTTTGTGTTAGCCTAGCATATCTTTCTGAAAATTTAATGACACATGATTTTTTCTACGCGTTCAATGATTTTTTCCGCCAAATTCGCCTTACTCATCTTTGAAAAGCTCTCTACGGTACCATTTCGCCAAATAATCGACGCAATATTAGTTGAAACGCCGAATCCCGCGCCCTCAGCCGTCACATCGTTAGCAACTATGAAGTCAAGGTTCTTTTCGACGAGTTTTTTATTGGCGTATTCCAAAATATTTTGCGTTTCGGCGGCGAAGCCGACTAACACTTGCGATTTCTTTAAAGTTCCGAGTTCTTTTAGTATGTCGGGGTTTTTTACAAGCTCAAGCGTCAAAATTTCGTCAGACTTCTTTATTTTTTGTGCGGAAGGGTTTTTAACGCGATAATCGGCGACGGCGGCGGACATTATCACGCAATCGACCGTTTCAAAGTGTTTTAGAACCTCATCGCGCATTTGCAAGGCGGATTCGACCTTGATAAACGCTTTTAAGCCGTCTGGAGGCTCAACTTCGCTTTTACCGGAGACTAAAACGACTTCCGCGCCCGAATTCATCGCCGATTTAGCGATTTCGTAGCCCATGCGCCCCGAAGAACGATTTCCGATATATCTGACGGGGTCAATCGCCTCAATCGTGCCGCCAGCCGTCACTAAAATCCTTTTCCCGCTCAAAATCGGTTCTGAAGCAAAAAATTTCTCGACGACGGCGCAAATCTCGACTGGTTCGGGCAAACGACCCTTTCCATTCGTGCCGCAAGCCAATTCTCCGACTGCAGGCTCCAAAATCTTCACGCCGCGAGCTTTTAGGACTTTTAAATTGTCTTGCGTCGCGGAATTCAAGAACATTTTGGTATTCATCGACGGCGCGATTAAAAGTGGCTTGTCGGAAGCCAAAATTGTCGTCGTCAACAGGTCGTCGGCTATTCCGTGGGCTGCTTTAGCTAAAAAATTCGCGGTGGCGGGTGCAATCAGTATTAAATCCGCGAAATCGGCAAGAGCGACGTGCGCAACATGAAAATGCGCCGCATCGCCGAACATTTCGACGAAAACGGCGTTCCCTGTAATCTCTTCAAACGTTCTCGGCGATACAAACTCCGTTGCGGCGAGCGTCATCATAACTCGGACGTTCGCACCGGATTTTTTTAGGCGACTTGCGACCTCAACGACTTTATAAGCCGCAATTCCGCCTGTCACGCCGATTAAAATGTTTTTTTTGTCAATCATAGCTTAATCCTTTATTTCGTAGGTGATTTTGCCCTCGTTAATCTCTTCCATCGCGTTTGTGACGAATTTACTTGCGCGTTTCTCCACTCGGCAAGGTTTTCCGCTCAAAAGTTCGCGAGCGCGTTTACTTGCGAGCACAACAAGGGCGTAACGGCTGTGCGTCTGCTTTAACATTGAATCCGTCGAAGGATTTACCATGCTAAGCACGTCTTCTTTTAATTTCATTTAGAATCCTTCCCCTAAGTTAAATTTATCAGCGTTGCGAGCGACCTTTAAGCGTTCCGCCGTCAAAATCGCTTTAATTTGTTCCGCCGCGTTATCAATCGTGTCATTCACGACCACATAATCATATTCCAAACCGATTTTAATCTCCGCGACAGCATTTTTTAATCTGCGGGATAAACTTTCCGGATTTTCGGTGCCGCGACCCTCAATACGGCTCTTAAGCTCCTCCAAACTCGGCGGCAGGAGGAAAATATAAACTCCGTCGGGGCATTTGCACTTTACATTCAACGCGCCTTGAACGTCGATTTCCAAAAGAATATCTTCGCCGCGATTCAACCGCTCCGCAATCTTATTAAGCGGCGTCCCGTAGAAGTTCCCGTAGACTTCGGCGTATTCGAGGAATTTTTCTTCGGCAATCCAAGCTTTGAACTCGTCGACGCTCAAGAAGTAGTATTCCTTGCCGTCGATTTCACCTGGTCGCGGTTTCCTAGTCGTCGCCGAGATTGAATAAGCGACTTCGGGCAAGTCAGCCAAGATTTTCTTACAAACTGTGCCCTTGCCCGTGCCGCTCGCCCCCGAAACGACTATCAACAGACCTTTTTGCATTAGAATTCTCCATAAAAATTATTTGGGCTAGCAATGCGCTAGCGTTGCGTACGAACGCGGGAACAAAGCCCGAACCGTTGACGAGTCCGACGCGACCGCTGGATGCAACGTCCACGTTGCCCGCTCGCCCCCGAAACGATTATCAAAAGCCTCTTGCGCATTAGAACTCACCTATAAAGACTCGTTCAGCCGCGCCCGTCATGAAGATATGATTATTTTCGCGCCAATCGATTTGAAGTTCGCCGCCGTCGAGGACAACTGTTGACTTCTTACCCGCCAAGCCGTTGAGATTCGCCGCAACCGCCGTAGCACAAGCCCCCGTGCCGCAAGCCAACGTTATGCCGCTTCCACGTTCCCAAACGCGCATACGCAACTTATCTTTCCCGATGACTTGAACGAACTCGGTATTAGTCTTGCGCGGGAAGTATTCATGCGTCTCGAACTTCGACCCGATATGCTCCAAGTCAATCGCCTTAATGTCGTCGACGAAGATAACGCAATGCGGATTGCCCATGCTAACACACGTCATCTTGTACTTGACGCCGTCGACCTCGATAGGCTCGCCTACCAGCTTTTGACTTCCAAAGCCCGCCACGGGAATTTCATTTGCCGCAAAAATCGGCTCGCCCATGTCCACGGTTATCAAGTCGTATTTCATGCTGACAGTAAGGACGCCCGCGCCAGTCTCAACCGTCAAATCGTCGTCGGAGAAAAATTTATCGCCGCTCAAAAGGTAACGTGCAAAGCAACGAATGCCATTGCCGCACATCTCAGGCTCAGTGCCGTCCGCGTTGAATATCCTCATGCGGGTCGCCGCCTTCGTGGAGCTTTGAACGTAAATCACGCCGTCCGCGCCAATGCCAAAATGTCTATCGCACAGCTGGCGAATCTTTTCCGGACTTTCAATCTCGTTGCCAATGCGGTCGATGATTATAAAGTCGTTGCCGCACCCTTGCCACTTCTCAAACTTCTGCATAACTCCTACCTCCTTTGATTGGCGCAGTATACTACTTTTCGCGCCTGCCTGCAAGAAATTTTACCTGTGCATTTGCGCGTACCTTATCCCGTAAGCCGATTGCGCCGACAGTTTGTAGCCCTTCAACTTTCCCAAGCCCCAATACAGCGGCGAGCGGAACGAAAACCAAAATACAACCACGCACCACGCCACAGCTAAGATATAATCGCTCCAGACGTAAAAGCTTTTGTCGAAGACGTTCACGAAATAGTAAATCGACAGCGGCGCGAGTCCAAATACGCCCGTAATCAAGCCCGGATTGTAAATTGTTTTCTGCTTCACGTTGAACAGCACCAAATGCATTACCAGTTCCATTAACGAGAAAATCATCGCCGCCAAAAGCAAAAAATGCACGTCGCGTATAATCAGTGGCAAACCGTATACCAATATCAGAAAACCCCAGTTGCCGAACATCGAATTTAGATTGTTGCAGTTCCACTTCGTTGAATCCTTTTCCTTGCTACCCAGCAAAACTTTTACGCCCATCCACGGGAAGCCGCCTGGGAATCCGAATTCCTCAAAAAAGTGCAGGAACAAAATCGCTATTGACGCCCAAAGGATTTTTTGAACCGTATCTTCCGCTACGAAAATCGCAGTCAATGCCGACACGACCGCCAGCCCCAACGAGACGTTATACCAAGAGTTCACCAGCCGTTTCATTTCCACCACTCCAAATCTTTTTCGCGCAGTATATGACTTTGCCGCGCCCTTTGCAACTTGATTAGCCCTTTGATATAATCGCAGAAAAATTTTTCGGGCGGTGATTGACTTGAAAAAACTTTTGACAGCACTAATCTTAGGCAGTTTGATGGGCGCAAGTCCCGTTAATGCCGAGGTCAGAAACTATGACGGCGTCGGCGAATATATCATGAGCGACTTTGAAACTCCCGACGTGGCTAAGCAACGCGCAAAGCTCTACGCCGAACGCAACGCACAGGAAAAAGCCGGCGTTTATATCAAAAGCTATTCCAAGACCGCTAACTTCGAGCTTGTCACGGACGAGGTTGAGAGCATGACAAGCGGTATCCTCAAAGTCATCAGCGTCGATTACAAAGTTATCCCAATGGAAGATTACGGCGGCATTATGTATCGGGCGACGGTTCTTGCAAGCATTGACACCGATAAGGTCGACGAGTGGATTTCAAAGGGCGTTTCGGAGCGTGAATCACTCGTGCAGAGAAATATCGAACTGCAGAGGCAACTTGACGAGCAACAGAAGCTAATCGAACGGCTCAAGACGGAGGCGGCTGATAAAAAATCTCCAGAGGCGCAAGAGAAGCTTAAAGACGAGTTCTCGGAGGCGGATAGGGTTTTCATGTCAAACGTTAAGTTGGAGACGGGCGACCGTTTTGTTTTGCTGAACACAGATGAGGCTTACGAACGGGCGGTTGCTTGTTGGACGGAGGCTATCGAACTAAATCCGCAGAACGCTTTGGCTTATGAGTCTCGCGGCTATTACTTCCTCTACTACACGAGAGATTATCCCGCAAGCCTGAGCGATTACACGCGGGCGATTGAACTTCGCCCTTCGGTCGCGGACAATTATTTTTATCGCGGGCTGTGCTATCTGAATCAAGATGACATTGAGCCTGCCCGATTGGACTTTGAACACGCGTTGATGTTAAGTCCTGGTATGTCGGGGGCTTATGGTGAGCTTGCGTACATTTACGCGACCAAAGACCCGCTAAAGGCGATTGAATATGCTGACAGGGCTATCGAATACAACGAGCGTAATTGGCGGGCGTTGTACAGTCGCGGGCTTGCACTTTATAACATGCACAATTACGAGGAGGCTCTTGCCAATGCTCAAGAAGCTTTGAATTGGGGTTGTAGCGATGCTTATCAGTTAATCGGCGACTGCTACGGCATGTTAGGCAATCGTGCTGAGGCGGAGCGTTATTGGGAGCTTGCCAAAGACCCGCCGGCGTTCGGTTAATGGAGGCAGTCACTTGAACGGACTAATCACAAGGATTGAGTCGGGTAGCCTAGCCGAAGAACTCGAACTTGTCGCGGGCGATAAGATTTTGCAAGTCAACGGACGGACGCCGCTAGACATAATCGACTTGAGTTTCATGCTTGCCGACGAAGAGATTGAGCTACTGATTGAGCACGCGGACGGCGAACGCGAAGTTATTGCCTTTGACAAGGACGCGGACGAGGAGCTTGGCGCGGAGTTTGATTCGGCAGTCTTTGACGGGGTGCGGCGTTGTAAAAATCATTGCGTGTTCTGTTTCGTCGATATGATTGCGCCAAATATGCGCCCGACCTTATCAGTCAAGGACGATGATTATCGGCTGTCGTTTCTGTTTGGGAACTTCATCACGCTGACGAACCTGACGCCCAAAGACTTCCGCCGCATAAAGAAATATCATCTGTCGCCGCTGTTCGTGTCAATCCACGCAATGAATCCCGACCTTAGGGCAAGAATGCTACGGACGAAGCTCGGCGCGAACATTCAGACGCAACTTGACGAACTGGAGCGGGCTGGCGTGGAGTACCATACGCAAGTTGTCCTGTGCAAGGGCTTGAACGACGGGGCGGAGCTTGACTTCACGATAACAGAGATATTAAAGCGACGACCGCACGCGCTAAGCTTGGCGATAGTGCCCGTGGGAGTGACACGCCATCGCCGCGACCCGTTCCCGCTTGAGCAATTCGATAAGGCGTCGGCGGCAAAAGTTATTGAGCAAGTAGAAGCCTATCAAAGGAGACTGCGCAAAGAGTCGGGGCGGACGTTCGTTTATTTGGGCGACGAGTTCTATTTCCTAGCCGAGAAAGAATTTCCGCCCGTCGAGTACTATGACGACTTCCCGCAGATTGAAAACGGAATCGGCATGACGCGCAACTTTATCGAAGAGTTCAAAGCCGAGACGTTAGCCGCTGACAAAAAAATTGTCGCGGACGTGATAAGCGGGACTTCCTTTGCTAAGGTCTTAAGGCAGTTGGTTGCGGCTCCGAACGTGCGGATTGTTCCCGTGGTGAATAAATTCTTCGGCGAACGCGTCAACGTGTCGGGCTTGCTTACAGGACGGGACATCATAGAGACTTTGCGGGGCGACGAATGCGACTTGATATTGATACCGGCGACGGCACTGCGGGCGGGCGAAGAAGTCTTCCTTGACGACGTGACACTTGCCGAGGTCAGAAGAATCTTTGCACCCGCTAAGGTCTTGCCGATTCACGACGGCGCAGAGTTCAGGCGGGCATTAAAAGGAGAAATTTAAATGAGCAAACCAATAGTGGCGATAGTCGGGCGACCGAACGTGGGCAAGTCGACGCTTTTTAATCAGATAGGAAAGCGGCGGCTGTCGATTGTCGACGATATGGCGGGCGTGACACGCGATAGAATATACATGGACGCAACCTGGCTTGATAAGGACTTCACGCTGATAGACACAGGCGGCATCGAGATTAAATCCGCCGATAAGATTTTGACGGAGATACGCACGCAAGCCAAGATAGCAGTCGAGGAGGCGGACGCAGTCGTTTTCGTCGTAGACGGGCGAGCGGGTTTGACGGCTGATGATGAGGACGTTGCCAAATTCCTGCGCGGAGCCTCAAAGCCGATTGTCCTTGCCGTAAACAAAATCGACACGCCGCAACAGGAGAGCGAGCTTTACGAGTTCTACAATCTCGGACTCGGCGAGCCGATTGGAATATCCGCTAGCAATGCGCTGAACTTAGGCGACCTCCTAGACGCCGTGATAAAAACTTTTCCACAGGCTGAGGCGGAAGTACGCGACGAGGACGAAATAAGGATTGCGGTTATCGGGCGACCGAACGTGGGCAAGTCGTCGTTGGTCAATAAAATGCTCGGCGAAGAACGAGTTATCGTAAGCGACATACCCGGCACGACCCGCGACGCTATCGACACGCATTTTTTTATTGACGGGACAAAGTTTACGCTGATTGATACGGCGGGCATGAGGCGCAAGTCAAAGATTGATGAGCCGGTCGAACGTTATAGCGTGATTCGTTCGCTAAGGGCGATTGACCGCGCTGATGTCGTGCTAATGCTGATTGAAGCTCCCGTCGGCGTCACGGAGCAGGATAAAAAGATTGCGGGCTATGCTCATGATTCGGGCAAAGGTTGCGTTATCGTCGTCAACAAGTGGGACATCTTCCCGAACAAGCATGACCGCTCGACCAATCGTTTTACTGACGAGCTAAGGCAACGGCTAGGCTTTCTGCAATATGCGCCCGTGGTTTATATCAGTGCTTTGACGGGGCAACGCGTCGACCGCGTGACGGAGCTTGTTAAATTCGCCGCCGAGCAACAGTCAATGCGGATTCAAACGAGCGTCCTAAACGAGCTGATACGCGACGCCGTAGCAGTCAATCCGCCGCCGAGCAAAAAGGGCAAGTCCGCAAAGATTTTCTTCGTGACGCAAGCCGACATTAAGCCGCCACGTTTTATCATCTTCGTCAACGAGCCGGAGCTTTTGCACTTCTCCTATCTGCGGTTCATAGAAAATAAGTTGCGTGATAGTTTTGGCTTCGAGGGCACGCCGCTAAAGTTCATCGTTCGCAAGCACAATCAAAAGGACGACGAGCAATAATTCATTCGGGCGGGGAAAGTTTATGAACGTCATCAAAAAGATTAGACGCCGAGTCAACGGCTTTGAAATATCCACGAAGATAACTCTGGGCTATGCCGCCTGCTTTTTTTTGTTAATGGTGGTAATTAATGCGGCGATGTGGTTCGGAGTGATGACTGCGCTTTACGAACCCGCCGAGAAGACGATACGTTACAGCATGGAGCAGATAAAAAAAGTCCTCGACGAGCTGGAGGAGAATTACGGCACTTACAATCCCAATGACTTTCGCGGGGCACTGGTTGTGGGCGTCGTCCTTAGAGCCGTCAACGAACGCGGTGAAGTCTTCATTGACACCGACCCAAAGTATCCGTCTATTGAGCGGTTCAACAATGGAATTCTGACTGCCCCGCCGATGTTCGCCGACAGTGAGTTTACTGTTGCCCGAATTGGTTCCGCGTTGGTTTATCGTGCCGAGATGGATTACACCCACGACGGCGAGACAGTTACGCTTTATTTTTTCCGCACGATAACTTCAGAGTTGAAACTCTTCGACGCCCTGGAAAAGTTTTTATTGGCTTTGGACTTCTTAGGAATTCTGCTATCAATCGGCGTGGGCTACATGCTAAGCCGCAGGATATTGACGCCGATAAAGACCATGAACGAATTGGCGCGGGAAATTGCCTTCGAGAAGATGAGCGGACGAATTCCAATCGGCACGGCGAACGACGAACTTAACGAGCTTGCCAAGACGTTGAACCAAATGCTAGACCGATTACAGGGCGGCATTAATAAGCAGCAAAAGTTTGTATCCGACGCTTCCCACGAGCTAAGGACGCCCGCCGCAGTCATCAAAGGCTACATTGACTTTATCGAGACCTACGGCACGGCGGACGAGGCTTTGCTAAAGGAAAATCTTAAAGTCATCGGCTCCGAGGCGCAGAATATGCAAGCCCTGTTGGAAAATCTTTTGTTCCTTTCGAGAACCGACCAGCACAGGCAAAAGCTTAACAAGAAGACTTTGGACTTGGATGACATTGTCGGCGACGTGATGAGCAAGATGAAGACCGTAGTTAAGACGCACGAGGTTGAACTTACAAAGAACACGCCCGCTAAGATTTTCGGCGATGAAACGACGATTAGGCAAATGCTTAGGATTTTTTTGGACAACGCGGTTAAGTACACGCCCGAAGGCGGCTCAATAAAAGTTTCGTCGACGGTGGCGGGCGGTAAAGTTTCTCTCAGCATATCGGATTCGGGAATTGGCATTGCGCCGGAAAACGTGAATAAAATCTTCGACAGGTTCTTTCGTATCGATAGCGAGGATTTAGTCAGCGAGGCGAACGGCTCAGGGCTTGGCTTGTCGATTGCCAAATGGATTGCTGACAGCCACGAGATTAAAATTTCCGTCGCTAGCGAGCTGGGCAAGGGCACGACCTTTACGCTTACCATTCCGATAAAGGAGACGAACTAAATTGGAAACGTTAAGCAAAATATTTTGGTCGCCGTGGGGCGGAGCGTCGATTGTCTTCGCAGGGATTTTATTCGCGGTGTACGGTTGGTTTTGTGTACGGAAGGTTCGCAACCTCAACAAGGAAATCGAACGAGTTCTTGAGGCTCAAGACATAGCCGCCGCGTTGAACGAATCAGAATCA
>JAFQZB010000169.1 GCA_017406175.1 Selenomonadaceae bacterium
GTTTCAGGCTTGCTCTTGATGTCGTAGATAAAAATATAGCCGGATATGAATCACTGGGAGCCAGCTGGTTCTAATGTTAGTTCTTGTATGGGGCAGTCCTTTTTCGGACTGCCCTTAGTTTTTATATAGGAGGGGAAGTCAATTGGTAATCTATCTGGGCTCGTTCAAAGTAACGGGCAATAAAATCCACATCTCCGACCCGTGCAACAACTATGACAGCGTGTGTGCGGCAAAAATCGTCAATGTTCTGCCGGGCAAATATTTGGCGAAACTCACTCTTTACTATCTGTAGAATTGGGGCGTCCGTGTAGCTAAGTTGTCAATTTGGCACGAGGAGCACAAAAACGTTTCACCTAATATTTGCACTGATTGTGTAATTGGAGTAGACAGCGGTCAAGCTGGTTTCTTCGATGATAATTATTACAAAGAAAATCAAGGCGGAGACTTCGGAGATACAACGACGCTTTTCGGTTTGGCTTGTTCGCTCTCCCTGTCAAAAAATCGCGGCGGAATCGTGCATGATAGAGGCGTCGTATCCGAAATTGGTTTTGGGGACGGTTCCTACAGCCTTTATATCGGAAAAAATAACGAAGGCAAAATTGTCTCTGCGTCCATTATCTTTATCGCCGATGACGAAATGGAGGAATGCTAAATGCAAAAGCTTGCAAAAAAATTTGTGGAAGTAATGCGCGAATGTTCACATGTAGTAAAAACGGGCACGAATGACTTCCACCGCTACAAGTATGCAACAGCAAATGATGTACTGGAAAAAGTTAATGCGTCACTGACGAGACACGGCATTGCTTCAGTCGTAACTCCCGCACTCTTGAGTGTGCAGGAAGTCACGACTGCTAAAGGCAACACGGAGCGGCTTGCGACGGTCGAAGTGACAGTCACGCTGATTGATAGTGAATCAGGCGAATCCTTCGCTATAAAAGGTCTCGGTAGCGGTCAAGACTCTGGGGATAAGGCATTGGCAAAAGCGCAGACAATGGCGTTGAAATATTGTTACATGGCAAGCCTTGCTATTGCCACAGGTGATGACCCCGAAGCTGATTTCAAGACCGATGAATCAACGACCTACAGCCAAAAATCTTCTGGAACAACTGCTATTCCGACAGCGACTAAAAGTTCCCCGCCTAAAACAAGAGCGGCAACGAAATTAGTATGTCATGATTGCGGTTCTGCTATTTCTCAAAAAGTCGCGGATTACTCACAAGCTAAGTTCGGGAAGTTTCTGTGCTACGATTGCCAGCATACCCAGCAGAATGTCGCCTAATTAATCCATATAATCGACCAAAAAGTGCAGTGCACTTCCATTGATTATTTTCGTTCAGTCGGTGGAAGTGCACATTTTTTTATGAAGTAGCATTAAATCATAATTTTTTTTCGTGGAGTGAATTTCCGTTTTTGTGATATAATAAACAATAAATTATTGGGGGTAGGAGTAATGACAACTATTGACAACGTAAATATTGAATTTGAGAAAGGTTTATGGAACGCGGCTTGCGTGTTATGGGGACATATTCCCGCGGCAGATTACCGAAAGGTTATCGTAGGATTGATTTTTTTGCGGTATATATCCTACGCATTTGAAAAGAGATTTAATGAGCTTGTTGTTGAGGGCGATGGTTTTGAGAATGACCCTGACGCTTACGCCGAAGAGAATGTTTTCTTTGTTCCAGAGAATGCACGTTGGAAAAAAATTGCAGTAGCCGCGCACACGCCGGAAATTGGAGCCGTCATTGATAATGCGATGCGCGAAATCGAAGCAGACAATAAAACGCTTAAGAACGTCCTGCCCAAAAATTATTCCAATCCCGACCTTGATAAACGTGTTCTCGGCGAAGTAGTTGATATGTTTACGAATATCAAAATAAGCGATTCTGATTCAAGTAAAGATTTACTCGGAAAAACTTACGAGTATTGCATTGCTCAATTTGCCGCTTATGAGGGCGTTAAAGGCGGAGAATTTTATACGCCTTCGAGCATTGTTAAGATAATCGTTTCGGTTCTGCGACCGTTCTCAAATTGTCGCGTATATGACCCGTGTTGCGGTAGCGGCGGAATGTTTATTCAGAGTGAAAGATTTATTCAAGCGCATAGCGGTAAGCGCGGAACAATTTCTATCTTCGGGCAGGAATCTAACGCCGACACTTGGAAAATGGCTAAGATGAATTTGGCGATTCGCGGTATCGATGCCAATCTCGGAGAATATCATGCCGATACATTTTTTAACGACTTACACCCGACACTTAAGGCGGATTTTATAATGGCGAATCCTCCGTTCAATCTCAAAGATTGGGGGCAAGATAAACTAAAAGATGATAAGCGTTGGAAATATGGACTGCCGCCCGCCGGCAATGCCAACTATGCTTGGATTCAACATATGCTCTATCATCTTGCGCCAAACGGGAAAATAGGACTTGTTCTGGCGAATGGTGCACTTTCCACTCAAACAGGCGTTGAAGGAGAGATTCGCAAGAAAATTATTGAAGACGACCTTATCGAAGGGATTGTTGCTTTGCCGACGCAACTTTTCTACAGCGTCACGATTCCCGTTACGTTGTGGTTCATTTCTAGGAATAAGGAGCAGAAGGGCAAGACGCTTTTTGTTGACGCTCGTAAAATGGGGTTTATGGTCGACAGGAAGCACCGCGACTTTTCGGAGGACGACATAAAAAAAATTTCCTGTGCCTTCGCCGAATTTCAAGCTGGTACTTTGGAGAGCGTGAAAGGTTTTTGTGCCGTCGCTGACCTTGACGATATTAAACAGCAGGATTATATTCTAACTCCAGGACGTTATGTCGGGATTGAAGAGCAACAAGACGATGACGAACTTTTTGAGGAGAAAATGCAACGGTTGGTATGTGAGCTTTCCGAAATGTTTTCAAAGTCTCACGAACTGGAGGATAAAATCCGTAACAATTTAGGAGCGATTGGCTATGAGTTATAATCTTGACAAAGAAGATGAGAAAAGAATTATTGAGTTGGCGAAGAAGTATGGTATTGAAAAGGTTATTCTGTTTGGTTCGCGTGCCAGAGGTGATAATCGACCAGATAGCGATATAGACCTTGCGCTGTTGGGAGGTATGGGGCTTAAAGTTCGTTTTAATGACGAAGATTATTATAATGAAAAATATCATATAATTTTTCTCGACGATGAGCTTAAAATGGGTTTTAGAGATTCTATAAATAAAGACGGCATTGTAATTTACGAGGATAAGATAGACTATGGAAGACGTTATCAACTGTTTTCTGAGGCGTTGAATTCTTTCGAGCAAGCTATGGAACAGAGAGCTTATTCTTTGGATGGAGGAGTTGAAGCCTTTCAAAACTGTTTTAAACAATCTTGGAAATTGCTTAAAGTATTTTTGGAGTCTCAGGGCGAATCTTTTGATAAGGCGGTCTCTCCTAGTGTTGTCATTGAGGTTGCTAGCCGTCGTGGTATAATTAGAGATAGCTTGGTTTGGAAAAAAATTTTGGATACTTATGATGAAGGCAATAATGTGGAAGACAAATTAGTCGATATGAAAACGGAGTGTCTAAGGGTGTTTCATGATTTGAAATCTCGAATGGATAGCAATGAGCGTTAAAAATTGTTGCGGCATCTATACGGAGGGATTGCTGATGAAAGGGTACAATGTTCAGCTTGTTTGGGACGATGAAGCCGAAGTTTGGATGGCGACAAGCGATGATATTCCTGGATTGATTCTTGAGGATGACTCTGCAGACAAATTGATTCAAAGAGTAATTCTTGCCGCGCCCGAAATTATCGAGTTGAACGGCGTAGAGAAAAGACAAGATATTTATTTCCATTGCGACAGGCACGAAAGAGTGGCGTTGGCATAGTGGCGGAGTACGAGACAAAAGTTAGGATAGTTTTGACCGAACATGGTTGCCAATTTATTCGTCACGGTAAAGGCGACCACGATATTTGGTTTAGCCCTATTACGAACAGAAAAGTTGTTGTTGACGGAAAGATTAAGTCTCGTCATATTGCTAATGAAATTATGAAGCAAAGCGGCATCAGTTATCGTTTTTAAGCGGGTGACTTTATGAGCGAATGGAAAAGTTTTTGTCTTTGCGATGTGGCAACATTTAGAAATGGTAAGAAACGTCCTTTATCAACTGGAGATATTCCCGTTTATGGAGGGAACGGAATTTTAAGTTATACAAATCAATTTAATTTCAATAATTGTGTCGTTATTGGTCGAGTTGGTGCTTATTGCGGCAATGTTTTTTTGGCAAAAGAATATTGTTGGGTATCAGACAATGCGATTGCCTCTCTTCCAAAAGAGAGTGTAAATACTCATTTTTTATTCTACTTGTTGAAAAGTTTGAGATTGAATACTCATTGCATAGGTTCTGGACAACCACTTTTAACTCAAGGGATACTAAACGAACTGAAAATCACTTGTCCGCCGCTGGAAACGCAGAAAAAAATAGCCGCCGTGCTGTCTGCTCTCGACGACAAAATAGAACTCAACAACGCTATCAATAAAAATCTCGAAGAACAAGCGCAGGCGATTTATAAGAACATGTTCGTTGACAATTTCAATCCGGCTTGGAGAGAATGTCGTGCAGATGAAGTTTTCAATATTTCAATCGGCAAAACTCCTCCGCGTAAGGAACATCAATGGTTTACTCAAGATGCGAAAGATATTACATGGGTTTCGATTTCTGATATGGGCAGTTGCGGAGTTTATATTGGGCGAAGTTCAGAGTATCTCACAGCTGAAGCAGTAAAAAAATTCAATGTGAGAAAAGTGCCGCGCAACACGGTTATTCTTAGTTTTAAATTGACCGTTGGTCGAGTTGCAATAACGGACAGAGAGCTGACAACAAATGAAGCCATTGCACATTTTATAACGAATGATTCCTCTATGACGGAGTATGTGTATTTGTATTTGAAAAATTTTAGCTATCAAACTATGGGGAGTACTTCATCTATAGCTACAGCGATAAATTCAAGGATTATCAAAGCTATGTCGTTTATACTTCCAACAGAAGAGGAACTTTGTACTTTTCATAATTTGGTTGAACCGTTATTTTTAATGATATTGCAGAATCAGCACGAAAATAAAAAGCTCGGCGAAATACGCGACGCGCTGTTGCCGCGCCTGATGAGTGGAGAAATCGACGTGTCGGCAGTGGAGATTTGAAGGGGACTGAAAATATGATTCCTGTTAGTAAACGTGGTGGATTCTCTGATAGAAATGGTATTAAGCCACTCAACACGGAAATTCAATTAACAGATTTCGATGAGCACACAAGGACGGCTCTGTTCAATTTGATAGTTCATTTATATGAATCAATTTACGGTAAGCATGAATACTGGAGAAAAGATAATCAACATTTTTTTAGTTGTATTTTGGAAGGAGCATATTCGACGAAACGACAAGTTAGCTCGGCTTATGGAGAAAAGGAATTTTTTAAGATAGTGCATGAAACCATATTGGAAGATAGTTATGACTCTGTTTTAACAGTCGTTGAGGCAATAGCTCAACATTTTGATGAGTATTTAATAGCAAATCCTAAATACAAGTATGTTAGAAAATCTCCCAGAATAGTATATCGGTTTTTTAACAATCTGTTCAAGCGAGAATACGTTGGGTATCATTTTATAGAAGAAGGATTTGTTTCCCCTATTAGTGATGAGATTGAAGTTAAGTCTGTAAATGTGGCTGTAAATAATAAATTTAAGTCTGTACGCGAGCATATTTCTAAAGCAAATGCTTTGCTTTCAGATAGAAAGAGACCTGATTATGAAAATTCGATTAAGGAGAGTATTAGCGCAGTGGAAGCGATATGCCAGGAAATTCTTGGAACAAAAGGTGGAGGAGCAACACTTGGGAAAATGTTGAAAAAATTGGAAGATAACGGCATTGAGATACATTCAGCATTGAAGGAGGCATTTAATAAGTTGTATGGATATACCAGCGATGCTAATGGCATTCGTCATGCGGGTGATATTGGAGGTTCTTCATCAACTTTTGAAGAAGCGAAATTTATGTTGGTGTCATGCAGTGCTTTTATAAACTATCTAATGGGTCTGAAGTCCAAAATCAAGTGCTGAGGGAATTTTATCGTGATAACTTACAAAGAATCGGATTATGAGCGGGCGGTAATGGAACTTTTCGGCGGGCTGGGCTATCAGACGGTTTGCGCTCCCGACCTTGAGCGCGATTTCAAAAGCCCGTTGTACGATGATATTTTGGAAGAGAAGATTTGGGAACTCAATCCAACCTTGCCGCGAGAGGCGATAGACAATGCGCTTTATAAGCTGAGGAATTTTGATAACGGCGAGCTTGTCCAAAAGAACGAAATTTTTATGGACTATCTGCAGAGCGGAATCGAAGTTAAATATTCTGCTGAAGGTGAGGAACGCTCCGCTATTGTCTACGTCGTCGACTACGGAAATCTCGAAAAAAATTCTTTCATAGCTGCCAATCAGTGGAAGTTCACGGAGAACAGCACACGACGCCTAGACATAATTTTATTTTTGAACGGTTTGCCGGTCGTCGTTATTGAATTAAAATCGCCGTCACGTGAAGA
>JAFQZB010000170.1 GCA_017406175.1 Selenomonadaceae bacterium
GCGTCGATTGCGTTCAATTCCCGCGTGAAGTTCGAGGACGTGTCTGTTGAGGGCATTACTCACATTACGCCCGAAGATATTTCTTATGCTAAGGATTTGGGCTACGTCGTGAAACTGCTGGCGGTCGGTCGGGATACGGAATTGGGCGTTGACGTTCGAGTTAATCCCGTCCTCTTGCCTAAGGAGCATCCGCTTGCGTCGGTTAATGGCGTGCTTAATGCGGTTTTCGTGCGTGGCTGGCCGATTGAAGAGGCAATGTTCTTTGGACCGGGTGCGGGCAAGCCGACTGCCTCCGCCGTGGTCAGCGACATCATCGAGGTTGCTCGCGGGCTTAATCGTAACTCAGCGGGGCGTTTCGGTTGCACGTGCTATCACAAGCGCACGATTTGCCCTGCGGAAGAAACGGTTTCCAGCTACTATATCCGCTTGCTAGTCGACGATAAACCCGGCGTCCTCGGCAAGATTGCTACGACCTTCGGCAATGTCGACGTTAGCTTAAAGTCCGTCGTCCAGACGCGAGCCGAGCTTGAAGACCACGTGGAGATAGTCGTCATCACGCACAAGGTTAAGCATAAAAATATCATCGAGGCTCAAGCGGCTTTGAAGGTTCTTTCCGTCGTCGACAAAATCTTTAACGTGATAAGGGTAGAATAATGGACAATAAAAAAAATCGTGCCGTTGTTCGGGTGCCGGGCACTTCCGCTAATTGCGGTCCCGGCTTTGACTGTTTGGGTTTGGCGACGACGATTTATAATTATCTAGACTTGACGCTTTTGAGGAGCAGTAAAGTTATCGTCGAGTCGTCGGGCGAAGGCACGGAGAATATTCCACGCGGCAGAAAGAATTTGGCTTGGCAAGCGGTGCGGCGTCTGTTGCAGGAAGTCGGACGGGCGGACGAGTTCAAAGGCGCGATTATCCGCACAGACAATCACGTACCGATTGCCCGCGGGCTTGGGTCAAGTTCAACTGCGATTGTCGGCGGCTTGACGGCGGCTAATGAAATTCTCGGCTCGCCACTCGATAAGCACGAATTGTTAAAGTTGGCAACGGAGCTTGAAGGTCACCCCGATAACGTCGCGCCGGCTATCTTCGGCGGCTTTACAGTCAGCGTCATGGACAAGGGCGCAGTTCAAACTTTCTCCTTCCTGCCGCGTGTCAAACTAAAACTCGTCGTCGCCGTCCCCGAATTCGAGTTGTCAACACGGCTTGCGCGGAAGGTCTTGCCTAAGAACGTCGCAATGAGAGACGCAATCTTTAACATCAGCCGAGCCTCAATGTTAATCGCGGCATTGGTCGAGGGGCGCGAAGATTTATTGCCGCTTGCTTTCGACGACGCACTACATCAGCCTTACAGAAAAAAATTAGTTCCTGGCATGAGCGAAGTTTTCACGGCGGCTAAGGAGGCGGGAGCATTGGGCGCGGCTATATCGGGGGCTGGCTCGTGCTTGATAGCCTTCACGACGATAAAGAGCAAACTAGAAGACAAAATCGCGGCGGCTATGGTCGAGGAGTTCAAACTTCATGACGTAAAATCCAAAGCCTTGATACTCGACGTAGATAAACGCGGCGCACAAATTATGAGGAGGATTTCAAAATGAGAATTGCAGTAGTAGCGGCAGCAGGTAAGGCGGGCAGAAAGATTATTGCGGAGGCGGCGGCTCGCGGCTTCGAGGTCACGGCGTTTGTTAGGCGTGCAGTTGAAATTGACGGCGCGGCTAAAGTCATCGTCAAAGACATCTTGGATTTGGACAAGAGCGACCTTGAAGGCTTCGACGCAGTGATTGACGCGTTCGGCGCGTGGACTCCCGAAACTCTTCCTTTGCACACTGCGACGAGTCAGCACCTCTGCAACTTGCTCAGCGGCTCGGACACTCGGCTTTTGATTGTCGGCGGCGCGGGCAGTCTTTACGTCGACAAGGAGCACGCCACGCAACTTTTCCAGACGCCCGATTTCCCCGCTGATTACGTCCCGACCGCTCAGGCTCAAGCAAAGGAACTCGACGAACTCCGCAAGCGCGACGATGTTAAGTGGACGTTCGTAAGTCCTGCGGCAGACTTCCAAGCTAACGGCGAGCGCACCGGCAAATACATTCTTGCTGGCGAGGAATTCACGTTGAACGCGGCGGGCGAAAGTGTCATAAGTTACGCGGACTATGCGCTTGCTATGGTCGACGAGGTCGCGAGCGGCAATCACATTCAACAAAGAATCAGCGTAGTTAAGGCTTGACTTAAGTAAACTCGAAGGGCTATCATTGCAAACAAAAACCCCTGCGCGGGGATTAGGAGGAATCATCATGGCAATTCAAGCACCGGTCGTCGGCTCCAAAAACGTCACTGGCGAAAAGTATCAAGGCTCGGCGGCTAAGGTTTACTTCACGAAGACAATCGACGCTGAACATCTCATCAAGCTGTACAAGCTCATCAACGAGAATATCTTCGGCAAGGTGGCAATCAAGCTCCACACGGGCGAGAAGCACGGACCAAATATCTTGCCGCGTGACATGGTTAAGGAGTTCCAAGCGCAAGTTCCCAACTCGGCAATCGTCGAATGCAATACGCTTTACGCTGGCGACCGCTACACCACAGAAGGTCATCGCGAAACGCTCAAGGTCAACGGCTGGACGTTCTGCCCCGTCGACATCATGGACGAGGGCGATAAAGTTGTTAGCCTGCCCGTCCGCAATGGCTTCCACCTCAAGGAAGTCGCTATGGGTGCTCACCTCGTCGATTATGATTCGCTGATTGTTTTGACGCATTTTAAAGGGCACTACATGGGCGGCTTTGGCGGCTCTATGAAGAATATCGGCATCGGCAACGCGTCTGGTCACCTCGGCAAGGCTCAAGTGCACGGCGTCGACCCCGATAACGTCCCCGCTGACTTTGAAACTTGGCCGACCAAAGAATACTTTATGGAGCTCATGTGCGACAGCGCAAAGGCGACCTGCGATTACTTCGGCAAACACATCGTCTTTATCAATGTCATGCGCCGCTTGAGTGTCGATTGCGATTGCGCGGGCGTCACTGCCGCCGAACCGACCATGAAGGACATCGGCATTGCGGTTTCAACTGATATTCTCGCCGTCGACCAGGCTTGCGCCGATATGGTTTACGCCGCACACGATAGCCACGACATGAAGGAACGCATTGAGACGCGGCACGGTCTGCGCCAGCTTAGTGCTATGGCGGAAAAAGGTCTTGGCAATCCTCAATACGAACTCATCGAAATTGAATAAATCATCTCCGATAAAAATTTTAGGAGCCGCTCCGTTGTGAGCGACTCCTTTTTGATTATGATTTACTCTGGCATAATCTCAATCCAATAGCCGTCGGGGTCTTTGATAAAATAAATTCCTAGCTCCTTGTTCTCGTGGCAGATACAACCCATTTTCTCGTGCAAGGCGTGCGCCTCCGCAAAATTTTTCGTCGTGAACGCCACATGAACTCCGTTATCGCCCAAATCATATGGCGTTGTCCTGTTCGGAACCCATTTCAGCTCCAATTTGTGATGACTGCCGAACGAATCGCCCAAATGAATAATTTTAAACTCGTCGCCGCCGTCAATCCCGCCGACTTCGTGCAAGTTCAGTGCTTCCGCGTAAAATTTCTTGCTCCGCTCCAAATCTAGCACGTTTAAGTTGTTGTGCGCGAACCTGAACACTTAATCACCTCCAAAAAACATTTTGTAAGCGTCGCGGTACGTGCGAACCTTTATAAACTCGTCGCCGCCAACGATTTCCCTGTCCGCTACGAACCAATACGGCTCAATCCCGACGTTCGCCGCGCCTAAAACGTCTCTATACAACGCATCGCCGAAATACGCCGCCTCATCAGCCCGAACTCGCATTTTGTACAACGCAAGCTCAAACATTATCGGCGAAGGCTTTTCAAAGCCCGTTTCCTCGCTCGTGACCATGAAATCGATAAATTTGTCCAATCCGAGCTTTTTTATCTTGCGATACTGAATTTGCGCCGTCATGTCAGTGCACGTCGAGATTTTCGCGCCGCGTTTCTTTAATTCTCGCAAAAATTCTTCCGCGCCGTCATAAGGTCGCATGTTTTCCAAAAAATAATTCCAGTAAACGTCGTAAAGCTCTAAAACATAGTCAAACGGGTTCTTTCCGAGCAATTCCAACGCCGTTTGTATCATCAAAACCCGACTGTGCGACGCCGCCGTATCTTTTAGCCGCTGATGAATGATATTTCGCGCCTCCGTGTACGTTTTACGGAAATTTTCCTCCGATATGCCCATTGTCCGCTCAATATACCCGCAAAAGTGCTTCATCGCCAACTTATCGTTTATTTGATAGTCGTAAAGCGTCCCATCTATGTCAAATATTACTCCTTTGTACATTTTATCCCCCTTGAAAGAATTTTTCCCGATTATAACACAGCTTGCAAGAAAAAATAAAGCTAAACTCCATTTTCAGGAGCCTAGCCCTAAATTTTACCGAATTTTATATGTCGCGCTTAACTTCGTCGCCGTAAATCGTCTTGAAGTCGTTTTTCATCGAAATTTTTATCCATCCATTACTATCAGCAAGCTTTACGCACTTATTTGCCTTGTCAATGTTGCCGAGTTCGCGTTCCGTGTCGTCGCAGATAACAAAAAACGCTAAACTCTTGTATTTGTTGCCCGTTATCGCGTAATTCAGCATGGAAGTATCGCCGCCGCTGTTCCCGAACGCTAAAACCGGTTGTTTGCCGATTTCGTGCTCAATCACTACGACTTTGTTCATTTTTAAGTTCTTTTGCGTGAGTTGACCGCGAATCAGATAATCATCGTGGCGATATGTATAGTCATCGGCTGAAATTTCGCCCTGATTAGCCGCTTTTATCTCCGGATTCGTCCCGATTACCTGATTGTAAGGGATTTTCAGCAATTCGGACGCCATAACGCGCATTGCGGGTCTATCGGAGCCTGTAACCACATAAACCGTAAAATTATTCGCCTGCAAGTACTTTATGACCTCAACCATCGGCAAATAGAACGCTTCGCCCCATTTTAAGTTCGTCAGACCTTCAACGGGCTTTTCCATGAATTTTTTTACGTATTTCTCGTAATCGGCGGGCGTCATGCCTGCGAAAACCGATTGTTGCGATTTTGCCTCGCCTAAGTCGATTCCTTTTGGAAATTTGCCCGTCATGAAGTGTCCAGCGTAAATTTCGGCGTTCACCATCTCCGCATACGCTTTATCTTCGAGCGTCGGCGTATAATTCGGGTCGTGAAGGGCGCGTTCAAGGTAAAGCATCCACTCGAAGTAGCACGGCATCGACTCTCCGATAAAAGTTCCGTCCATATCGAACACCGCTAGCCTATCTTCCACCGGAATAAAGTTTTTAGACTTCTTGTTAGTGACATCGGTGACAAATTCGACCAATTTTTGCTTCGCGACCGCGTCTTTAGTCCAAAACTTGAAATCGGACGCCTTTTTGACCTGAATCTTTGCAATTTGCTCGCGGGGCATGGCGTCAACCGCATTGAACGTTCCAAAAGCGATTAATCCCGCCGTTACCGCCGCTAAAATCTTTTTACGCATATTTTTATCGCCTCCGAATTTACTTTAACAAAAAATTTTCTATCAGTCAATGAAAAAAACCTCCGACACGTCGCCGAAGGGCTTTTTATTATTTTTCGCCGTAATGTGTGCCGCATTGAGTTATTTCTACAACTTCATTCTCGATTTTGAATATCAAGCGGTTCTTTTCGTCAATTCGGACGCTCCACCAACCGGATTTATCGCCTTTCAGCGGTTCAGGCTTGCCTATGCAGTTATATCCGTTCCTGTCTATGTCTTTCAGCAGATTATTTATCCGTTTCAACGTCTTTTTGTCATTCATTTGCCAATAAAGGTACTCTTCAAAGGCTCTGTCACTGAAGTTCTTGTGCATTTACGAATTTCTCCCATTCTTCCGCAGTGAACTTTACTACATTTTTGCCTTCTTCCAGTTCGCGAATCGATTTTTGCAAACATTTTTGATTTTCTTCGCTCCAGAACGGGTCTAATCCCAGTTGTCCGCCGTATTTTATGTTGTCCATTAATAATTTCATGCCGTCAACAAACTTCATTCCTGTAAATTCTTCAAAATTTTTCTTGTCTTCGCTATCGAGCATTATGCTTATCTGTTCTGTCATTTTTATCGCCTCCGAACGCACTTTAGCAAAAATTTTTAGCTAAGTCAACAAAAAAAACCTTCGACCGAGCGCCGAAGGGCTTTTGTTTGCTTGTATTGTGATCATGCGACGAGTATTTTATCTCTTTAAATGTTTTTTATTAGAAACTTTCTACATATTTATAGTAATCGAACTTTATTCGGAGTAAATGTAATAATCACAAACAAAATTCTTAAATTCAACATCAAAAGTTATATTTCGCTGAATTGTTGGACACCATGCTGTAGATTTGTTATGAAAATATTGGTCAGCTGTAACAAACTTTGAACTCATAATTCTGTCAATGCCTTCATTGGCTCTTTTTAAAGATTGATAATCATTAACATCTAATCCCATTGTTTCAAAGACTAGTGTAAGAATTAACATACCTTCCATAGCATTCATGACAGAGTAATCTATATCACTAGTTCCCTTGTAAATATAAGAAATCAATATCTTCTGAACATTATTATTGTCGTCAAGTCGGAAACGAATTAAACTGTCGCGATTGTCGGCACCATAGTGAACTTCACAACGTCGAGCTCCATTATGAGTATAGTATTCTTTATTAAAAAAATTTATTCTTTGTTTCCTCGTTTCAGAATATAATCTATCAATCATGGTTTCGACATTGTAATCATATACAAGAGCAGCAGAAACGGGAGTATTAACAAATATTAAAAGAAACATCAAAACTAAGAAGAATTTTCTTAATTTAATCATTGTAAAAACCTCCTAAAAATAACTAAACTATTAATAATTAACCTTTGAAATACCGCAAGCATTATAAAAAAAAAAAACGGACTGTCAAGTATTTTTTAAAATATTTTCCGAGCGAAAAAATCCGGTATTTCGGACAAAAATCCGGTATTTCGGATAAAAATCCTGTATGCTGGATTTTTCAGCCTATCTCAAGCCCTCAGCAGGGGTTTTTTTAGCTATTTCGCGTCCTGACGCCATTTAGCCTTTTGAAAAATCCGATATTCTGGATTTTCCGTTTTGAGCCTCAAAATCGCCCTCAAAACCATTTTTGAAGCCTCAAAACCGTTTTCAAGCTCTCAAACGCAAAATTTTTCTTCGCGAAGGTCTTCAAACTACTTTTTCTGCCTCAAATCTTTTTTTCGTGCTATAATACCTAAAATTTTTCTCGAAAGGAGTTTCAATCATGTTTTTCGACTACGAACGCACCTTGCGCCTCTTCAACAACGCTCCGAACCCTCATATCATCAAAATTTTCTTCTATATCGTCATTCATCAGCCCAAGGAAGGTATCTACGGCTTCAAAATCAATAAATTGCAACTCCAATTCAATTTGAAGCTCTCCAGAACCATTTTATTTGATTCTCTGCACTGGTTGAAGGATAATTTATTCATTCAAGAGCTTAAAATCAGCGAGGAATCCGATTTCATGGTTAATCCGTATATTTTTATGAACGACGGCGACCGCGACGCCCGAATTAAGGAATGGAATCGCCGTTGCAACCTTGATTCGGCTCGTGAAGTCCGTTTGTACAAAGAAAGACGCCGCCGAGAGGCTAAAAACGCTAATCAGAAATAAAAAATGGGCTGAACTCCTTTTTCGGAGCCAAGCCCTAATTTTTTTGCGAATTTTATCTTGCAAGCGTCACATTATCGCCGTAAATCGTTTTGAAGTCGTTTTTCATCGAAATTTTTATCCAACCGTTATCATCAGCAAGCTTTATACACTTATTCGCCTTGTCGACGTTGCCAAATTCGCGTTCGAGGTCGTCACATATCACGAAAAACGCCGCAGTCCGATATTTATTGTCGCGAAGGGAAAAATTTATCATCGAACTATCGCCAGTTGAATTTCCGAACGCCAAAACAGGTTTTTTGCCGATTTCGCGAGCCATATTGCTAACTTTGTTCATATTTATATCTTTGCTGACGAAATCGCCGCGAACAACCTTATCATCGGGCTTCAAAGTGTAGTCCATGCCGTCAATATCGCCCTGATTCGTCGCAACGTAGCGATAATCGGTGCCAATCATGCCGTCGACGGGGAAAATTTCCGTCGAAGTCCTCATATAATCCCTATCCGCGCCGCTCACGAGATAAATTTTAAAATTATTCGCCTTGAGATAGGAAATTACTTCAATCATCGGCAAATAGAACGCCTCACCGACTTTTAAGTTGTCAAAACCTTCAACGGGCGTGTTCAAATAGTTTCTGGTGTAATCGGCGAACTCTTCAGCGGTCATTCCGGCGAAAACCGACGCATTTGACGCGCAATGCTTGCGGCGAACGTCGTTTGTCATGTTTTTAGCGTAAATCGCGGCTTTAACTGCCTCTGCATTGGCTTTATCCTGCGCGGAGGCAAAATAATTCGGGTCATCAAGCGCACGATAGACGAACATCATAAAATCAAAGCAAAAAGGAGCCGTCTCGCAAGCAATCGTGCCGTCAACGTCGAAAACCGCTAACCTATCTTCAATCGGGATAAAATTTTTACTCTTTTTATTGGTTACATCGGCTACGTATTCGATTAATTTCTGTTTCGCGACGGAATCTTTAGCCCAAAACTTAAAATCTTTGGCTTTTTTGACTTGAATGGCGGCAATTTGGTCGCGGGGCATGGCGTCAACCACTCCGAACGAGCCAAAAGCTATAAAACCCGCCGTGAGAGCCGCAAAAATCTTTTTCTTAAACATAAAACCAACTCCTTAAAAACATTTCGCAAATTATACAAAAAAAAATGCCCCTCAACAATAGAGGGACGGAAAATTTATCAATTTTACTTTTGCGATAGCTCTTTCTTGACTTGATTATAAATTAGCAAGGTAAAAATCATCGTTCCGCCGATTACATTGCCCAAACCCGTCGGAATTAGGAATTTAAAGAAATATTCAATGAAACCGGCGTCGCCTTTGATAACTTCATACGCCATTTCGCAAGAACCAACTACAACATGAGTAAAATCGCCCAAAGCAATGAAATAAACAAAAAACATAATCATAACGAACCTAAAGTTCTTAGTTTGCGGAGAAGTCCACACAATCGCCGCGATTATTATTCCTGCGGGGATTCCGCGCAAAATATTTTCGATTGGTTGCAATAACATGACGTTTGAGGCGACTTCGTGCATTGCAGATTCAATTTCCGGCGATAAAGTGTATGGACTCGCAAAAAATATCGCCGCGATTGTGGTTCCGATGATATTAAACAAAAAAACCGTGCTCCAAAGCCGAATTACCTTAAATAATCTGCTAAAAGACCACTCACTTAGTAGCGGAATGATAGTTGTTATAGGATTTTCCGTAAAAAGTTGCATTCGACCAAGAATTACGATGAGAAATCCGACAGTGTAGCCCAAACTCGAAATTAACGGCTCAAATTGCGAATTTGCCATGTGCAAATGAAATACGGAGCGGAATAAAAACGAAAATGAAACGAAAATCCCTGCCGCCAAAGCTGAAAATGCCAAAGCTCGAAAAGAACGCGCTAATTCCTCTTCGCCCTCATGCCGTATGATTTTAAATATTAATTGCGGCGGAAGTGGCGCGTGTTCGTGCAATGCGTGCTGTTCAATCCGTGAAAGTTCCCGTACAAAATCTTTTTCCTTCAAATTATCGCCCATAATAGATAACCTCCCTTACATTTTTACTGATTATACAAAAAAAAACGCCCCTCGAAAACTGAAGGGCAAAAATTTTAGCGAATTACTTTTTCAAGCCGACATGAGTAATCAAATCGTGATAATAAGGTTCGCTGATTGCAATTCCTTCGGGTTGGTCGATATTTGCCGGCAAAAGTGTACTGTCCTTAGGCACCGCTACCCAAAAAACAACGTCCGCGCCATTTGAAGTCAAAATCGAGGCACGAGCCGCGCTATCAATGCTGATTAGCTCAATATTTTTGCCGATTCGCTTTGAAATCTCGGATAAAACAGCAGTGGAGAATCCTGCAGGGGTTCCGTCGGGCAAAATTAAATCGAAAGGCGGCAAATCGCCCGTGACAGCAACTTTTATTGTCTCCGCGCCGTCAATTTTCGTAATCGGGACTGCGGGCGGCTCTGCATTGCCTTTTAGGTCGGAAATGTATTGTTTTGCGAGCTTGCTCAACGTTCCGTCGGCTATCATTTCCTTAATCGCCTTGTCGAGTTCATTTTTCAGCATAGAATCGCCTTTACGCAGTGCAAAACAGAAAGAATCTTGCAAATGGCGTCCGCTGGGCAGAATTTCCTTATTATCAGCGCGTTGAATCATGTAATCGGCGACATTTTGGTAAGTTGAGAGCATATCAATCTGTCCAGACTCAAGAGCAAGCTGCATATCGTTCATTTTGTCGAAATATTTATATTCTGCGCTGATATTTGCCTTAGACGGACGATACATTTTCTCCAATTTCTTCATCAGCTCGTTA
>JAFQZB010000171.1 GCA_017406175.1 Selenomonadaceae bacterium
ACGATTTTGGCGTTGGTGCCGATGAGTTGTTCGCGGGTCATGCCGGGCTTACGGGGAATGCCGCTGGTGACAACCACCACTTGCGAGCCTGCCGTCGCCGCATAGTTATTGGTCACACCAGTTACCGTCGTATCAAAGTTGAGCATGTGCGCCGTCTGCATGATGTCCATTGCTTTGCCTTCGGACAGACCTTCTTTGATGTCGATGAGGACGACTTCACTTGCAAAACCTTTGGTCGCGAGGACGTTTGCCACGGTCGCGCCGACATTACCTGCCCCAACTACAGTTACCTTCATTTAAAACTGCCTCCTTAAAAGATTGATTGCGCTTATTCTAGCATAACGATTTATAATTTGCTACAAGCGCAGAAAAAATTTTTTGGCATAAGAAAATCACGACGCTTATTAGGGCTCAAGCGGATTTCTTTAAGCTCTTTTTCTTAAGCGGGAAAATTTGCGGGCTATCCTCGCCCTTTATGCAAGCCTCCGTTATGACGACGCGGCGGGGCTCGTTTGTCTTCGGGATTTCAAACATGACATCAAGCATCACGTCTTCGATAATGCCCTTTAGGGAACGAGCTCCCGTCTTGCGTTCGATTGCAAGCTTTGCCACGTGCCGCAGTGCCGCCTCCTCGAACTCAAGCTTGACATTGTCCATTGCCAAAAGTTTTTCGTACTGCTTAACGGGCGCATTCTTCGGTTCAGTCAAAATCCTAAGCAAGGCGTCTTCGTCGAGAGTTTCAAGCGTGCAAATGACTGGCAGGCGTCCGATAATCTCTGGGATAATGCCGTACTTCATTAAGTCTTCGGGGCGCACTTGGTGAATCAGCTCGTTGAACTTCTTGTCAGTGTCTTCCTTAGACGGTATCTCGGAGCCAAAGCCGATGGGCGATTCATTTTTCTTTAGGCGTTTCTCGATAATCTTTTCAATGCCGACGAACGCGCCGCCCACTATGAACAAGATATTTTTCGTGTCGACTTTGATCGTCGGGGCTTCGGGGTGCTTGCGTTGCCCGCGTTCCGTGAACTCGACAAGACTACCTTCCAACATCTTAAGCAGTCCTTGCTGAACACCTTCATGCCCTGGGTCGGCGGTTATCGAATTGTTCGCGCCGGACTTCCGGGCAATTTTATCGAACTCATCAAGGTAAATAATCCCGTGCTCAGTCTTCTCAACGTTTTTGCCCGCCGCGTAGTAAAGATTCCTAACGGCAACTTCCACGTCCGCACCGACAAAACCCGCCTCCGTCAAGCTTGAAGCGTCCGTCACGGCGAAGGGAATATCCAACAGCCGCGACAGATGACTAAGCATAGCAGTCTTGCCGCAACCCGTCGGACCCATGATGATGACGTTCGACTTTTCAATCTCCTCATCGCCGCCGACGTTCTCCGCGTCGTACTTCATGCGCTTATAGTGGTTGTACGCCGCCACGGATAGAATCTTTTTTGCTCTATCCTGCATTATGATAAAGTCATCAAGATATTCTTTGATAAGGTGCGGCTTGTTCCTCTCCAACATTTCACTGAGTTCGTCGTTGAAATGTTGCTTGTGCTTTCGGAGGGTGTGTTCTTCGTCTTCCTCAATGAAGTGGTAAATATTTTTTATGCAGCTCCTGCAAATGGCAAAGCCCGTGTTCGGGTCAAGGACGGGCATATCAGCTCGGCTCAGAAGTTTAACGCGCCGCCCGCAGATGCTACAATGATAGCTGTCAACCATGTGAGAATTTCTCCTTTATAAAAAACCTTGCAATTAAAAATCACAGCGCGTATAATACACCCTGCGCGGTTTTCGCGTCAACTTGTTTTTAAAGGCAGCGAAAAAACCTAGTAACAGCTTCCCTGGACAATAGGCAAGTCGTCTGGGGGATTTAAATAGAAAGTGAGGTGCTAAACGTGAAGGAGAAAATTCATCCGCAATACTTCGAGGCAACGGTTACTTGCGGTTGCGGCAATACTTTTAAGACCGGCTCCACCAAAAAGGAACTGCGCGTAGATGTCTGCTCGAAATGTCATCCGTTCTTCACTGGTCGTCAACGCGACGTTAAGGCTGGCGGGCGCATTGAGAAGTTTAACAAGCGTTACAAGAAAGGCTAGGAAAAAATTTTCAGGCAGGGTGCTCGATTGTGCCCTGTCTGTTTTAGTCTTAAGGAGAAATTTTTATGGATAAACCAATCGTCGGAGGGCAAGCGGTGATAGAAGGAGTGATGATGCGTGGCTTCGGCAAGGTGGCAACGGCAGTCCGTGAACCTAGCGGCAATATAAATGTTCAAGTCAAGCCCGTCACGTCGATTGCTGAACGCTTCCCCGTGCTGAAGTTACCAATCCTGCGCGGAGCCGTCAGCCTGTTTGAGTCGCTGATTTTGGGCATGAAGTCGCTATCGTTCTCGGCACAGGCGGCGGGCGAAGAGGACGAGCAACTTTCCGACCGTGAACTAATCGGCACGATACTTTTGGCAATCGCTTTGGCGTGCGTGCTGTTCTTGGCGATACCGACCTTTGCGGCGAAATTCTTCCACACGCTAACCGACGACCCGATAATTTTAAACTTAGCAGAAGGATTCTTGCGGCTGATAATCTTCCTAGCGTATCTGTTCGCAATCTCCCGCATGAAGGACATTCAACGAGTTTTCCAATATCACGGGGCGGAGCATAAAACAATATTCTGCTACGAGGCGGACTTGCCGTTGACCGTCGAGAACGTAAAAAAATTTCCGCGCCTTCACCCCAGGTGCGGAACTGCCTTCCTATTAATCGTCATGCTTGTTAGTATCTTCGTGTTCGCGTTCCTCGGTTGGCCGGAGCTGTGGATAAGAATTCTCTCGCGGATAATCTTACTGCCGGTGGTGGCGGGGCTGTCCTATGAGATAATCCGATTCTCCGCCTGTTCGCAAAATTCGTTCGTCAAGCTAGCGACGTTGCCGGGGCTATGGCTTCAATACCTAACGACTCGTGAGCCAGATGATTCAATGATTGAGGTCGCGATTAAATCTCTAGAGGCTGTGACGCCTTCCCCCAACGCGGCAACTTATTAATTTTTTTGTGGCAAACTTTTCTTTTGCTCGTCCAAAAGAAAAGTTACAAAAGAAAAGGACGTAGACCGGCAAAAGAAACATCCATGTATCTATTGCCGGCGGCCGCCGTCCATGGCGGCCGGTCTTCTCCTTCGTTCAGCGTTCGTATTACTCCACCTCAGGAATGACAATCTTTGGTGCGTTGAAGGTTTTGTCCCGTGCAAGGATTTTATCTTCGACGACGTTATATTTTACGTGCTGATAGTCTTGACCGTTGAGCTTGACTTTGCCGTAGAAGTCAACGATTTTATCCTGCCAATTAAATACGGCAGTGTCCGAGGTTATCGCGACACTCTTTTTATTTTTAAACGCAATCTTGCCCGTGACAGTAGCAGTCTTCATTTGCCACTGCATATAAGCGCGTTCACAACTTAAGGTTATATCGTCCTGCGTGAGCTTGACATTGCCCGTCGCCCAACACTTTTGCTTGACGACGCTGACAATCCCCTCGTCCGCCGTGACAATCGCCCTAAAGCCGTGATTATCTACCGAAACATGCACGTTGCCTTTGAGGACGTAAGCCCCCTTAAAAACATCAAAGTAAGTTTCGTCCGCTGAAATCTCTGGCATCTCCGCTGAAGTCCTACCCTGCGCGACGAATATCATCAACAATGCCAATCCAAAAATTTTTAAGACTTTCATGAAAGTTCCCTCCTCACTGGGTCAAGCGTCACGCTTGCTCCTCATCAGCTGGATAAAGATTAAAGTTGCGTCGACGACGGCGGCAATCAGCACGACCAAAACGATTGAATCCATTTCGACACGCCCCGACGAGTTCAGCACAGGCGACGGGTGCAAGGAAAAATACATTCGCGGGATTATGAAGACTAAGAACGGAACTGTTAAGACGCTTAAGAGTGAATAGACCGCCGAGACCTTAGCCCGCGTCTTTTCGTCGGAGACTGCCGCCCGCAACGTCAGGTACGCCCCGTAAATCAAAATCAGTACAAAGATTGTCGTCTGCCGCGGGTCCCAATTCCAATACGCTCCCCAAGTCAGCTTGCTGAATATTGCCCCGCTTATCGTCGACAACAGCACGAAGACGAATCCCAATCGCGCCGCTCGCTCGCTTAGCTTATCGAAGGAAAAATTAAACGTCCGTAAAAATTTCGCCGCGAAGAACGCGCTAGCAAAAAACGCAATGACCGAGACCCAAGCCGTCGGCACGTGAAAGAAGATTATTTTCGCCACCTCGCCCAAGCCTTTTATCGGCGGCACAAAAAAAATTATCGCCGCGCCTATCGCAAGCGTCAGCAGGATTAAAATTTTATTCATGATACCTCACAAGTAATCGTACAGGATTGAACTAGCCAAGATTAAAATCGCATCAAACGCCGCCACCACGATTAGCGAACTCGCATCGAACGCGCCGCCCGTGCAAGATTGCTCCGTTAAGGCTATCGCGGGCAGGAATATCGGCAACGTTATCGGGAAGAGGAGAATTGGGAACAGCCCGCCTTTGACTGTCGCCGAAGTCGTGATAGCCGCCGTCAACGTGCCCGCCGCCGCAATTCCAACCAGTCCAAGCAGTATCGTTAGGCTAAGCAGAAGGAAATTTTCAACGGCGACATCGAACAGGATTAAGAATATCGGCAAGATAAAAATCGTCAGCATAGTCAGCGACAGGAAGACGTACAGCATTTTACCAAAGAGGATTGCTTGAGCGTCGGCATAAAGCTTCAGCGTCGGAAGAGTTCCCGCTTGCGCCTCGTCGTCGAAGGTGCCCGCAATGCCCGCGCTCGCCGCGAAGAATATCACGACCCAGAGCAATGCCGCTAAGAACTTCGGCTCGACGAAACCGCCCGTCATTGATAAGCTTAGGCTCGCTACGGCGGTTAAAGCGAACATCATCATCGCCGCGAACGTCGCCCGCCTCCGCAACCCGATTAGGAAATCCTTCCGCAGAATCGCCGCGACTTGTTCAAAGAGGAAGCTTGATAATCTCATCGCACAGGGCAACCTCCGCTTTATCGTTTGTGGCAAGCAGGATAATCTTATTAGCCTTCGCGCCGCGTACCTCGTGAAAGATTTTCTCGCGTCCGTCGTCGTCAAGATTGGCGGTCGGTTCGTCGAGCAACCAAATATCCGCGTCAACGCTCAGGAGGATTGCAAACTTTAAGCGTTGCCTCATGCCCGTGGAAAGATTTTCTGCGCGAACGTCGCCGAAGGTCTCAAGGTCAAGCACAACGCGTTCGCCGAGTCCGATAATCTCTTTGGCGGTTAAGGTCTTGCCTCTTAGCTTAGCAAAGAAGGATAGATTCTCCCGCGCTGTCAACGTGTCATAGATTTTCATTTCGGGCGACAGGGCGGCAATCGTCTTACCTTCAGGCAAACGGACTTCCCCACCGTCAGGTCGAAGGATTTTCCCAGCTAGCTTAAGGAACGTCGACTTGCCAGAACCGTTCGCGCCCGTCACGCCGATGACGCGTCCGCCGTGCAGAGTCAAAGTCACGTTAGTAAACAGCGCACGCCACCCAAAGCTCAAGCACACGTCGTCGAAGGCAATCACTGAATCATATCCTTGTTAAGCCGCATCCACCGTTCGCCGCACTCAACTAGCCCGTCCGCCTGCATTTGCGCAATCTCCCGCGTCAATGCCGACCGATTGCATTCCAATTCCTTAGCAAGCTGAACACGTCCTGGCACCCGCACGCGTTCCGAACCTTGCCGGCGTTCACGTTGTAGCAGATATAAAATCATTCGTTCCCGCAGAGTCTTTTGGCTGAGGAGTTCGACCTTTTGCATCATCAGGACGTTTTTGCGGCTGAACGTCTCCAATAAGTTCTTCATAACGATACCGTGCATACGTCCAAGCTTTGGTCCGGCAATAAGTAGCGACCGATACGGCACCCACAAGATGACGGCTTCTGTTGTGAGCTGGACGCTCGTTGCGATTAAGTCTTCGCCGAGGATAGCCGAGACCGTCCCGAACATTGCGCCGCTTTCGATTGAGTGCCCGACGGTTTCATTGCCGAGCCGGTCTAGTGAAAGGATTTGAGCTTCGCCGCTGACAATGATTCCGATATTGGCGTTTGGCGCGAACGCCTCAAGGACTCTTTCGCCGCGTGGATAACGTTTGACCGTCGTCCCCGTGAACTTAACGAACTTCTCAATCTCGTCTGGCAACAAATCTTTAAAGAGCGGGACGCCGCTTAATTCTTCACCAGTCAACGCCGCTCACCTCCCATAAAAATTTTTCCGATTATAGCACGCCGAATTTTACCACACAGTTATAAAAGTCACAACGCCCGCTTGAAAATTTCGGCGGCGGCGGCTAAACTGCAAGAAAACTTTTCGGGAGTGAGGCTTGATGATTTCGATAATCGGACCGGGCGTGATTGATGTCTTGGCGGGGGCTGTCGACGATAAAATTTTGTCGCGGGTGTCTTCGCCTATGGACTTCGTAGAAATATCTTTCGGCGGCGACGCACTCAATGAGGCGGTCGTACTCAGTCGGCTCGGCAAGCAGGTTCAGTGGATTAGCAAGGTCGGCGACGACGAGGCGGGGCGCAGAGTCCTAAACTACGCCGAGGAAAATAATTTGTCCGTCGAGTGCGTCAAGGTGGCTACGGGCATGGCGACGGGTATTAGCATTGCTTTGGTTGACAAGAGCGGCGAGCGTCGGTTCCTGACGAATTCCAAATGCACAATGCGCAACTTCGAGGCGGCGGACATTCTCCCGCACGTCGAGCATATGGCGCAAATCGTTTCCTTCGCGAGCTTGTTTATATCTTATGCCTTGGACGTGGCGGCAATGGAACGGCTCTTTAAGCGAATCAAGGCAAGCGGGCGGACGTTAGCAATCGATATGAAGTCTCCTAAGAACGGCGAGACCTTGGAGGACTTATCGGGGCTGTTGTCTTGCGTGGATTACTTTTTCCCGAACGAATCGGAGCTTGCGACTTTGACGGGCGGAGATGACATTCATAAGAACATTGAAGCGTTGCTAAGTCACGGGCTAAAGTGTGCAGTCGTCAAGCGCGGCGGCAAGGGTTGTATCATCGCCACGGACTCCACGCAGATTGAAATTCCCGCTTGCCCCGTTGATAAAGTCATCGACACGACAGGCGCGGGCGATTGCTTTGCGGCGGGTTTCCTATGGGCGTTATCGGAAGGTTGGTCACTTGCCGATTGCGGACGATTTGCTTGCGCAGTGGCTAGTTGCTCAGTAGAGGAAGTCGGAGCCGTAGCTGGCGTCAAGTCCTTAGAACAAGTCATGCGCCGCTATAAGCTCGGCAAGTAAATCACCTTGCTTTTGACAAAGATAACATGCTTGAATATAATTGAGCCGCAAAAGGATTTCACAGCACTAAGACTTAACAAACTTTGCAAAGGGGTGTTGGCAATGGATTTCGGGATGACTTCAGCGGGCGAATCGTGCGGGGTGTTCGGCATATACGACCTCGGCGGCGGCGACGTGGCTCAGACGATTTACTATGGGCTTTACGCTCTGCAACATCGCGGGCAAGAAAGCGCAGGTATCGCAGTGACTGACACGGCAACCAGACGCGATAAGGTCTTCTACCATAAGGGCTTGGGGCGCGTCAATGAAGTTTTTAACGCGGAGAACATCGCCACGCTTGACGGCAACTTAGGCGTCGGGCATGTTCGCTATTCCACGGCGGGCGCGTCCATTCCGGAGAACTCTCAACCGCTCGTCCTTGCCTACATCAAAGGAACGCTCATGCTTGCTCACAACGGCAACCTCGTCAATGCTCCTAGGCTTCGGCGGGAGTTGGCGGCGGGCGGCGCGATTTTCCAAACGACAATCGACACCGAAACCATTGCCTATCACATTGCCCGCGAACGTGTCAAATCTCGTTCCGTGCAAGAAGCAACCGTCCGCGCCCTAAAGAAGGTTCAAGGCTCGTATTCATTGGTCGTTGCCAGTCCACGTAAGCTAATCGGTGCCCGCGACCCTTGGGGCTTTCGTCCACTAGTCTTGGGCAAACTCGATAACGCTTATATCATAACCTCGGAGACGTGCGCGCTTGAGACTATCGACGCGGAATTTATTCGCGACGTGGAACCAGGCGAAGTCATTACGATTTTCCAGAACGGCAGGATTGAATCCAACATGGAACTCGCCCTGCCAAAGGAAAAGACTGCCCGTTGCGTCTTCGAGTATATTTATTTCTGCCGACCCGATACGACCTTTGACGGCATGAGCGTCACGCAGTCGAGGATTATCGCGGGCAAGCTCCTAGCGAAGTTCCACCCCGTCGAGGCTGATTTAGTCGTTGGCGTCCCCGAATCGGGCAATATGGCGGCTGTCGGCTACTCAATGGCGTCGGGCATCCCCTATGGTATTGCCTTTACCAAAAATACTTACGTCGGGCGCACCTTCATTAAGCCGCAACAATCCAGCCGTATGCAGTCCGTCAAAGTCAAGCTCAATGTCTTGCGTGATGTAGTTAAGGGCAAACGGCTCGTGATGATTGATGATTCGATTGTCCGCGGCACGACAAGTAATAAAATTGTCACGATGCTAAAGGAGGCGGGCGCGGCTGAAGTTCATGTGCGCGTATCAAGTCCGCCGTTTTGTCACCCGTGCTATTTCGGCATTGACATTCCCAATCGCGAACAACTCATTGCGCACAATCGGAGCGTCGAGGAAATTTGCAAACTCCTTGGCGCGGATTCGTTAGGCTATCTGCCGATTGAGTGTCTGAGTGAGATGGCGGGCGGGCTTCCGATTTGTACGGCGTGTTTCAGTGGCGATTATCCAATCCCGCCGCCGACAGAAGACATTCGCGGCGAGTATGTTAAATAACTTTGAGAGGAGATTTAATTATGAGTTTCTTGGAATTGGCAAAGGCGCGTTATTCGTGCCGGAAGTTGACGGACAAACCGATTGAGCCGGAGAAAATCGAACGCCTTTTGCAAGCGGCGGTCGCGGCTCCCACGGCTAAGAACGCCCAACGCTACACCATCTGGCAAATCAAATCGCCAGAAGCCTTCGACAAGCTCAAGCAAGCTACGCCCTATACGTTCGGGTCGGCTATGGCATTCGTCGTCGGGGCACAAAAGGACGGCGCATTTGACAGACCGTTTGACAACAAAAACTTCGCGGAAGTCGACGCTGCGATTGTCGCAACTCATTTAATGCTTGCCATTCAAGATGAGGGCTTGGGCACAACTTGGGTCGGCTGGTTCGACGCACCTAAACTGCAACAGCTCTTCCCCGAAATGCAAGGTTACGACTTAATAGCCGTCTTCCCCGTGGGCTATCCCGCAGAAGGTGCCAAACCCCATGTTCGCCACGAAGACCGCCGCCCGCTCTCTGAAGTCGTCGTCGAACTATGAACCCTAAAGGCAAATTCGGTGAGGACGTTGCGGCGAATTTTCTTGAGGCTAAAGGTTATTCAATCGTCGCGAGGAACTTCCGCATTCGGTCGGCGGAGATTGACATTATCGCAAAGGCGGACGATGTGATTGTCTTTGTCGAGGTCAAAGCACGGTCGAATATCCGTCATGGCTTGCCAAGCGAGGCTGTCACCCTTTGTAAGCAGAAAAAGATTATCGAGGCAGCGAGTATCTTCTTGCAGGACGAAACTTTTTCAGATTATACTTGCCGCTTCGACGTCGTGGAAGTTTATTTAAGTGGCGGATGCGTCGAGAAGATTAATCACATTGAAAACGCCTTCGAGGTCTCGCAATAAATAAGGAGTGATTTTATGCCTGAAGAACAATTTAGTAATCTGGATAAAGGATTCGCTAGTATTGCCTAATCTAGACATAAAGCTTCTTGTTCCTAAAAGAGATGATAGTCTCCTTGCTCATACCTTTCAAGATTTCGAGGTAGTTGTTGTCGATGACTATTCTACAGATTCAAGTTGCAAGGTTATCGAAAGCTACGCGCCTAAATTCGACGGCAGATTGAGACCTCATCGCTTAAAAGAGAATTCGGGTAGCGGAGGCGTGCCGCGCAATAAGGGCAATCTCTTTTTAATGGCGAATACATTAAATTTTTGGACGCAGATGACATGCTCACGAATACGGCACTGGCGGAATTATATTCGCTTGCTAACGAGATATTTTTCCCACAGATATACCCCAGCGAAGACCTTGTTTGGTCGTATAGTTTGTCTCCAAAGCCACTGCAGACGGGCAGATTAACTTGAAGCTCAGAGGTTTGGACATCCGCGCCCCAAAGAATAGATTTAAACGCATTCCGGAATGGATAAACTACACCAAGTTGAATCAACGATAAAACAATATTCGATAAGCTCACGCCCGCTTGGCACGATAAGCCTTATGTTTATAAAATGGACGTAAAAGCCGGCGAAGAACTTAAGATACAGCTTGAATGGCAACCGCGCAAGAGTGATACTTAGACTAATTAAGAAAGGATTGATGATATGGAACCCGTCATTCTGCCGTACAAGGGCAAGCAACCGCAGATTGCCAAAGATGTTTTCGTGGCTCCCAGTGCTTCTGTCGTCGGTGACGTTGCGATTGGTGCAGGGTCGAGCATTTGGTTTGGCGTCACGGTTCGCGGAGACTTTCAGCCCGTGCGCATTGGCAACTACACCAACATTCAAGACAACTGCACAGTTCACGTCATGGGAGACACGCCCACCGAGATTGGCAATTATGTAACCGTCGGACACAACGCGATTATCCACTGCCGCTCCATTGGCAACGATTGCTTGATTGGCATGGGTTCGATTATCCTTGGCTACTCCGAGATTGGCAACAACTGCATTATCGGCGCAGGCACGGTTATCACGCAGTATAAAAAAATCCCGAACAACTCGCTTGTCTTCGGCAATCCGGCAAAGATTATGCGCGCCCTTCGAGATGATGAAATCGTCGCCCTTAGAACTTCGGCTATGCACTACTACGAATGCGCCAAAGAATACGTCGTGCATCTGGGTTTGACGGCATGGAATGAAGATTAAAGGAAAGATGAAAATGGCTATACCAGACGAAATCAAAGAAATGCGTGACAAAGCGTGGGATGCTCATAAACGCGGCGACAATCTAGACGCAATAAAACTTTACAACGAGCTTCTTAAAATTGACCCCAATCCCGGACTTGTTTACAGCTATCGTGCTACCGCTTATATTGGCTTGAAAGACTACGAGCAAGCAATTCAAGATTGTAATAAAGGTATTGAACTCTATCCAACATATTCGGAGGTATATAACAATCGCGGCTGGGCTTATCTTGAGATGGGAAATTATGAGCAAGCGATTAACGATTTCTCCACTGCTATTAAGCGCAAAAAGAATAATCATATAGCTTACACTAATCGCGCTTGTGCTTATCTTGAATTGAAAAAGTACGAGCAGGCGATTGACGATTGCAATAAGGTGATTGAAGAATTTAACCCGAAAGCAAAAATTAAAGCAGAAGCATATTACGTTCGTAGCGAATGTTATAAAGCTCTCGGCGAGGAGTCTAAAGCGCAAGCCGACTTCGTAAAAGCAAAACAGCTTGGCTACAATAAGTGAACTGCAGGAATGACTGGTTAGATAAGTAGCAAAAATTTAAGCGTCAGGATTCGCTCCCGACGCCTTTTTTATTGCCCGACGACCTTGAAGCCGCCGTCTATCTTTTCTATCCTCCGCTGATGATAAAGGTGCCCGACTGCCCGCTTAAACGCCGCCTTGCTTATTTTGAACACGGCTTTAATAGTCTGCGGCGGGGTCTTGTCATGAAAATTCATCGTGCCGCCATTTTTCTGCATGAAGGAAAAAATTTTCTCGGCGTCGCGGTCAAGGGCATTCTCCTTAATCTCGCGTAAAGAGGCGTCAAGGCGTCCGTCCTCGCGAATAAAAGTTACTCGCGCCTCGACGACCTCACCAACGCGTAAGGCTCGCGGCATCTCTCTTCTATCAATGAAGACGATGTACCGCTCCTCGCTGAAGACGAATGCCCCCGCGTCAATAATGTTGAAGACTGCGCCCTTGACTTTGTCGCCGCGTTTGACGTTCTCGGCGGGCTTGGAGGCTCGGCGTATCTCGTCGGAAACTTTCATTGAGACTGCTAGCCGCCCTGACTTATCGGTATAAAGTTTAGCCCAAACGACCTCGCCGACTTTCGGACGCCCGCGCATTTCGGCGAACGGCATAAAAATTCCCCGCTCGGCTCCCACGTCCACAAAGGCTCCGTCGCCCGTCACGTTGATAATCTTCAGGAGAGCAATCTGCCCTTCGCGCATCTTCGGCACGCGCATACTTGCCGTTAATCGTCTCTTCGGGTCGAGATAAAGGAAGACCTTCACGACCTCGCCGATTGAAACTTCAGCTGTCTGTTGTGCCTTGTGCAGAAGAATATCATCGGACGTGTTGCCCGTGCCCGCGTCGAGGAAAGCTCCCATATCGTTCAGGCGGACGACTTTTAACGCCGCAACCGTCATTGGTTTAAGGTTATTCTTCATAAAGCTTTATCTTCGCCTCGCTCCAAAGTTGCTCTAAGGCGTAGTATTGCCGATTCTCCTCTTTGAAGATGTGCGCAACCACGTCGCCATAATCCAGAAGAATCCACTCGCCCTCGTGATAGCCTTCGCGGTGGCTGAAATGAATCCCTTCCTTGTCAAGCTCCTCCTCAATGTTGTCGGCAATCGCCCGAACTTGAGTAGCCGTCTGCGCCGAGCAAATGACAAAGTAATCCGTCGAGAACATTACGCCGCGCATGTCCATCGTTATGATTTCGCTAGCCTTCTTATCGCTCGCCGCCTTGCAAATCTTTCTTGCCAAATCGAATGTCTTCAAGTGTCATACCTCCAAAAAATTTTTTAATCGCCAATGGCTTCGCTGTCCGCGTCGCCCGCGTCGGATTGCTGAATTATATCATGCTGTGGAAAAAGTTCACTCATTCGCGCTTGGAGTTCAGCGACGTTCGGAACCCATGCCCCGTCCACATTCTCTGAACCTGGTATCATAATCGTCATCGGCGGGTCTGAGCTCATCTTCCTTAGGACGTTCGCCAAATGTGCTGAGTCGAAAATCTCCGCGCTGGTCTCCATTCGGTTGCGGAAAATGTCGGCAATGGCTGGTAGCTTCGGTATCG
>JAFQZB010000172.1 GCA_017406175.1 Selenomonadaceae bacterium
ACCTGCCGTTGAAGAAGTCGCGGAACCTGCCGTTGAAGAAGTCGCGGAACCTGCCGTTGAAGAAGTCGCGGAACCTGCCGTTGAAGAAGTCGCGGAACCTGCCGCTGAAGAAGTCGCGGAACCTGCCGTTGATGATAAACCTTCTGAAGAGGATAAAAAAATCGCGGCGATGACTCAACAAGCGGAGGACTTAAAAGCGGCACTACAAAAGGCGCGGGCAAGTCAGCAAGGGGCGTCTTCTGAACAACAAACCCCGATGATTTCGCAGAGAAAGCAAGTCGAGAAAGCCGTTGACGAACGCCGCCGCAGAGTATTGCTCGGCAAGCACGCCACGAAGACTATCACGACGGACAGCGGGACATTGGTCGTCGAGGTCGGCGCGGAGGTTACGGAAGAAGTCCTTCAGCGTGCGCGGCTCTCGAACAAATTTATTGAACTGTCGATGAACGTAAAGTAAGAACAAAAAAATTTCCCACTCGGTTGCGTGCCGCGTGGGAGTTTTTTATAAGACGATGCCCGCCGCCTGTGCTAACTTCCTCAAGCGATAGACTGGAAGCCCGACGACGTTTGACCAGTCGCCGTGAATTTTTTCTATGAACTTAGTCGCACCGCCCTGCAAGGCATATGAGCCGGATTTATCGAGTGGCTCACCAGTGGCAACGTAGTCGCGAATCTCCGCCGCCGTCATCTCTCCGAAATAAACTTCAGTGACCTCCTCCGCCGTGAAAATCTTTCCGCCCGCACAGATTGCTAAGCCCGTTATGACCTCGTGCCGCTTGCCCGAAAGACGAGCTAACATTTTCTGCGCACCTTCGACGCCGTCGGGCTTGCCGAAAATTTCTCCGTCAAGCACAACGATTGTATCCGCACCGATAACGATTGCACTGGGATTGTTTGCGGCAACGGAGCTGGCTTTTAGCTTTGCATTCTCCACGGCTAAACTTTTCGGGCTGTCGGCTTGCTGAACTTCCTTAGCGTCACTGACTTCGATAACGAAATCCTTACAGAGCTTGCGCAAGAGTTCATGTCTACGCGGCGAGCCCGAAGCTAGAATTATCATTGCGTCACCTCCTTAGCTTGCCGCATTCTAGCACGGGCGAAGAAAAATTCAAAGCCACTTTCCTTTGACGGCGAAATTGAGTATAATCTGCGGCGGCATTAAAATTTTGTAAAGGAGTTCTTATGTTATGGCAAAACCTGGAAAAGTTTTTATCTTCTTCAACTGCGACGCCGACAAAAGCGAAGCGTCCATGAATATTTTTTACAATAGAGCCGTGTACAAGGATACGAAGACTTCGCGCAAGAACCTGTGGAAGAAAGTTAAGGAAGAATACGGCGCGGAACGAATTCAAATTGCGGCGGACAATCTCAAAGCCGTCGAGCTTGCGATAACCGAGGGCGACCCCGTGGCGGCAAGCAACCTCATCCAGTTCGGCGCGATTCGTGAGATTGAATGCTACTGAGGCTTTTAAATGGCGGCAAAAAAAATCGCGCTCTTCATCGACGCAGACAACATCTCAGCTAAATTCGGCAAGCAGATTATCGACACGCTAGAAAGTCGCGGAGAAATCTTTATCCGGCGAATTTACGGCAACTGGGAAAAGATTTCTCTGCACGGTTGGAACGAATGCATCCTAAACTTTTCTCTGCGGGCAGTTCAGCAACCCGACTTCGCGGCGGGCAAGAACGCAACCGATATGTCCTTGACGATTGACGCAATGGACGTGCTCTACGGCGGACACGCAGAGATTTTCGCGCTAGTCTCCAATGACAGCGACTTCACGCCGTTGGTTATTCGTCTTCGCGAGGGCGGCATGAACGTTATTGGCATGGGCAATGATAACGCGTCCATTTCCTTCCGCAACGCTTGCAACGAATTCATTGACTTGGATAAAAATCAAACGTCTGCCCCACCGCCCGTGCCTAAAGTCGAACCACTGCCCCCGCCGCCCGCTAAAGTTTCCAAAAAAAACTCAAGGGAAGCTCAAAGCCAACGCGACAAGGCAGAGCGCAATAAAAGACTTCAACAAATGCATAGTATCTTGCGCGAGACGGCTAAAACGAACAGCGGCACGGACGGCTTTGTTTATCTAAGCCGAGCGATTTCCGCCTTTGCCAAAAAGAATTACGGCTTTGAGCCAAAGAACGTCGGCTACACGTCATGGCAGAAATTTGTTTCGGCGTTTCCAAAGCTTTATGCCTTCAAAGGAAGAGGCGCGACTTTTTCTTATCGTTGCCTGACAGCGGAACAAAAAAGCTCTGGAGATAACTTGCAAAAGATTCATGACATCCTGCACGAGACGGCAACGGCTCACGGCGACGAAAAAGGTTTCGTGAATTTGGGACAAGCGGGAAGTGCTATCTCGCAAAAAAATATCAATATAAAAGATTTTGGTTATGCTAAGCTTGGCAAATTTATTTCAGCATTTCCCAGCCTCTATGAAGTAAAGAACAATTCTTATCGTTGTCGTTAGCGCAAAATATTTTAAACAATCGATAGACAAACTAGCGGGCGTCGTATATAATTCTAAAAATATTTTTGCAAGGGGAGGAGGCTCGCTTAAGGGTCATCCTCCTTTTGCGGGGAAAGGGCTGTATAGTCTTGGCTCCAAACATAAAAATAAATGGGAAGGAGAAAGTTTCACTCGGAAGACATTTTGGGTTAAAGGTTAAGGAGGTTTTAAAATGAGTGAAGGAGGAAGCTCGGCATTTGCGGTAGCGCAACAAATCGGTAAGTCTCTGTTCCTGCCGATTGCCGTGTTGCCGTTCGCGGGCGTCTTGTTGGGTATCGGTGCCTCGTTCTCGAACCCGACGACTATCGCGGCTTACGGCTTGGAAGGTGCCCTTCATCCGGGCAGTGCGCTATTTAGTTTCATGCTAATTCTCTCAAACGTCGGCGGAGCTATCTTCGGTAATTTGCCGTTGATATTCGCGCTGGCAGTTGCCTTGGGCATGGCGAAGAAGGAAAAAGGTATCGCAGTCCTTGGCGCAGCAATTTTTTATCTGGTTATGTTGACAACGATTCACGTCTTCTTAGGTCTTGATAACTCTATTCATGCTGACGGCTCGATTGACCCCAGCGTTAAAGAAGGCGCGATAACTACAGTCCTCGGTATTACAACTTTGCAAATGGGTGTCTTCGCGGGTATCGTCACGGGCTTGGTTGCGGCTGAGCTTTGCAATCGTTATTACAAAATGCAACTCCCGCCCGCGTTCTCGTTCTTCGGCGGCACTCGCTTTGTCCCGATTGTTTGTATGATTTTCGGCATCATTGTCGGTATCGTTATGTATTTCGTCTGGCCGTTTATCCAGACTGGTATCTTTGCTCTCGGCGGCGTCGTTCAGGCGGCGGGCTACTTCGGTACTTTCTTCTTTGGTTGTTGCGAACGTGCTCTGATTCCGTTTGGTTTGCATCATATCTTCTACCTGCCCTTCTGGCAGACTGGTCTTGGCGGTACTGCAGTCATCGACGGTCAAACGGTTATGGGCGCACAGAACATTTTCTTCGCAGAACTCGCTTCCCCGAACACGGAGCATTTCTCGGTTGACGCGGCTAGATTCTTAATGGGCAAGTTCCCATTCATGATGGCTGGTCTTCCGGCGGCGGCGTTCGCTATGTACACTTGCGCTCGTCCCGAAAAGAAAAAGGCGGCAGGTTCTCTGCTCTTCTCGGTCGGCTTAACGTCCTTCCTCACTGGTATCACTGAGCCTATCGAGTTCACGTTCCTTTTCCTTGCTAAAGAACTGTTCATGATTCACGTTTTCTACGCGGGCTTGTCCTTTGCAACCTGTCATATCCTAGGCATTGCAATGGGTACCACGTTCTCCGACGGTTTGATTGACTTTATCCTCTACGGCGTCCTGCCCGGTCAAGCAAAAACTAACTGGATGATGATGTTGCCGGTCTTCGCAGTATACGCCGTGCTGTACTTCGTCACGTTTAAGTTCTTCATTATGAAATGGGATTTGAAGACTCCTGGTCGTGAAGCTGACGACGAAGAAATGAAGATGGTTTCCAAGGACGAATACCGCAAGGCAACTGGCGTCGGCGTGGCTGGCGGCGGTGCAAGTGCGGCTATTGCTAACCTCACTCCTGACCAGCAGAAGTCCGCGACTATCCTTAGCGGTGTCGGCGGCGTCGATAACGTCACGGAAATTGACTGCTGTGCAACTCGTCTGCGCTTGACGTTGGTTGACGGCTCCAAAGTCAATGAAGCTATCCTCAAGTCCACTGGCGCGGGCGGCGTCGTCATCAAGGGTAACGCAATTCAAGTCATCTACGGTCCGAGCGTCACGATTGTTAAGGCGAACTTTGAAGAATTCGTTGAAGACATTCGCGCAGGCAAGATTGACCGCTCTATCCTCGAAGGCGCAAGCGGCGGTTCCACTGCGGCGGCTGAAGAAGAGAAACCCAAGATGCAAGACGCAACCTTTGGCGCACATCTTACCGGCCGTATGATGCTCATGAACGAAGTCCCCGACGACGGCTTTGCCTCTCGTGCTATGGGCGACGGCGTTGCGGTTGAGCCGACTGAAGGTAAGCTCGTTGCTCCGGCTGACGGCACGATTACTCT
>JAFQZB010000173.1 GCA_017406175.1 Selenomonadaceae bacterium
CGTGGCGGGCGGGTTGTGCCCCCACGTGCTATAGACTCTTATAGAGTCTTATGGGATTTTTAGTAACCCCTACCTTAGTCGCGTCACCACTAGACAAAAATCGCATTTTTTTGAGAGGCGAGCGTGTTGCGTACTCGGTGGTATCGTGTTGCGTACTCGGTGGTATCGTGTTGCGTACTCGGTGGTTCAGTTTTTTTTGGCATAGCAAGAGATTACTTCATAAAAAATGTATATAGATATTGTGAAAAATAGTGCGTAACTTTAGTGTGAAAAAAATATCCGACTTCATCTGCCTTTGTTTTGAACCTAGACGCTGATGAAGCCGAACAAAATGCTACTGGTAAACTAGCTGACACTTTTAGAAACTTTAGTCTTTGTCATGTAGTGACTATCGCCTATTTAGAATATTCAAATGCACATCTCACAAATTTTTTCTATTGCGTAGGGTTTAGCATATTTGAAGAGGGCTTCACTTATGTAAACTTTACCAATGACTTTCGGCGGGATGAGCATAGCAGGATAAATTATTAACTCGAATTTCTTCCCATCTTTGTGTAGAAAAATCGCGTCATTTGTGATGTTAAGCTCGAATTGATTTGACTCCAAAACATTTTCCAATGATTTAATGTACTTCTTCTGAAGTTCGTTTGGAACTGAGTTAGGAATTTTTTCTTCGGTGCCCCATTCGAGCAAATTCAACCCGTAGTAACGATCTAACAGTCCTTGTACGTACTGATTTCGGTAATGCTTGAGGCAATTTTGGCAAGCACTGTCGCAACTACATTCGCTCATCAACTGTTTCATCTCAGCGAACAAAACTTCAATTTCCGTAGCGATTTTAGTCGAATAACCAGCACCGCTCGAAAGGTTATCGTACAAATAAATATCGACGAAACTACCCGTTGAATTTCTTCTGAATCTCCACCCCGTAATCAATTCGCTAAAGTCAACGTCCAATTCTTTGCTCGTGACAAACCGAAAAGCTTCCGCAACAGATTGCGCCGCACGACCGAGCCACAAATTTTCTTGCGGGGAGCGAATGTTGAGCCTTTTTTCGTCTAAAGAAAATTCGAGGACGAGCATATCTGTTATAAAATCGTAACCCAAATTTACGCTCACGGTTTCTTCGTGACTGCACTTTTTAAGATGAAATCTTGTCCTATAAGGGCGGCTAACTCCCTTCAAAGAATCCTTGCCGGGCATTGCCGCACCACAACATTTGCAGACGACAAAGCCATTGTCATTTGAGCCTCTATTCAGCATAATTACCCGCTGATTTTTCCGCGACGCCATCCGAACATTTTTGCAGAAAGGCAACTGCATCATTTCGTCGTGTTCGGGTAAGGTGGAATAAATGGGCGGTTGAGCTGAAGAATATTCTTCCTTAAGTTGCGCTACAGAAATTTCTTTGGCGTCTTTTGGGGCGAATCCCCACGGACGCAACATTCCCCGTTCGTCATCTTTAAGTTCCGTATTCCCGCAAAATGGACAAACGGAGTAATTTTCTTCTGAAAGCCCGAACCAACCACAATCACATGTCCTAAGCTTTTTGAGATAATTTGGGTCTTCGATAAATTTTCTGGCAGGTTGTTCAAACTGTCCTTTGCGGCGTTCGCTACCGTAATAATATATTCCACCGATTTGAAAAGTTTTTTTGTCGACAACAATAGAACGACCAGGCGCATGCTCGCTTATCGCCATATCCAAACCACGTTCAACTTGATAGGCAATGTTTCCGTCACCATCAACGATATAAGTGCTCACAACATTTTTTGGGAAAGAATACGTCGGGATAATTCCTTCCTCGTAAAGCGAATCGAGCAAACTTTTTTTATTGGATTGGTCTATATCATCTTCAGCACCGAAAAGTTCAGGGTGGTTTTGCATTTTCGTATTCAGATCGTCCAATTTTTTTGCCAATTCAGCAATCAAACCAGAAGGCTTAAACTCGGAACCCTGCGGCAATAAAATTCTCGTTTGCACGGTGTTGAAACCTTTAGAGGTGACAAATTCTCTTACAAACGCTTTGAATTTATCAAGGTGATTTTGGAGAAAGTCCGACGCTGACATCGTATCGAGAGAAAAATTTATCTTCGCCAAAAAAATTTGGAATAGAATCATCGCCAAGTGTCTCTGAATTAATTTTTCGCTCGTGACGTCAATCCACGGTTTGCGAGGGTCGCCTCTGAACATTGTAGTGGGATTTTTGAAGTACAGCGCGTCATGAGGAGCGTTTTCGCAGAAAGTTACAATTGTCGACAGCCCAACGCCACGTCGTCCGGCACGTCCTGCGCGTTGCTGATAATTTTCCCTCATCGGCGGGATATTTCTCAGACCGACAGCAATTAATGAACCTATATCGATACCAACTTCCATAGTCGTAGTGCTACTCAAGATATCGACAGGCGATTCTTTCTCCCGAATAAAATCTTGAAAACGCAACTCATAATTTTCTGTTTTTGACCAGAATGAGTCGCGCTGATCTTTGTACGAAAGTTGCGCTGTGTGCTCCTCCGTGTTAATGACGTGAACCCTTCCTCCCTGCAACGCGCTTTCAATAGGCGCACGCCAAAAATCTAAAGCGTGAAGATCCTGCGCGGTCATAACATTTAAATGGTCGCCGCCACAAATAGGACAATGTCCCTTGAGCGGATAGGGCGTCAAATCTCCGCAACGCTCGCAACGATACCAGACGTGAGAAAAATCAAAACGCGCTTTTAAGCGGCTGAGATCCAGATAAAGTTTATCGTCTCCCTGATTTTTGTCCAGAAAATTTTCCTGCAGAACGCGTTGCCAATTTTTCATTGTCATAGGATCCTTATCCCAACCCATCACGTCGCGAATCGCTTTAGAAAATTCCCATGAGTTTTTCTTCAAACCGTAACCGCTGTAAGGCAATCGAATTTCCCCGCGAATTTCCTCAAAAAATCTGTGTCCCAATGCCATATTTTCATCGCAAATCGACATCGCCCACGCGCTGAAAATTTCAAGGAATTCTTTATCAGAAACCTCTATCCCATAACTTTCTTCAAGGTCGTCGATAGAATTCTCCATATACTGTTCAATCGGCTCAAGCCAACTCATCGCCGAATCGTAAAGCGTATTGTAGCCGCCGCAAAAAAGTTTTAGCAAAATACCGCCCATTTGCATTGGTGCATTTTCCATCGTTCGTGTCGGCGAATATTTTTTGCCCTTTTTCTTCGCTCGTTCGTAAAGTTTCTTTTCCGACATACAATCATCAAAAAATTTTTCGCCGTCTTTGCCATAAAAGAGTCGAACATTTTTTTTCGCTGCCGCCAGACAAAAATAACCGTAAAGCGCATTCAGTGAAATTTCCTTGTCTTGTTGTTCCATTTCATTCACGGCAAGCGCGAAGATTTGTGCCGACGCCATATAATCTGAAGCTTTCGACATATCACGCGCCAAAGTTGCTGCTTTCTGTCGGCTGTCGGAAAAGAGAAGTACTTTACGCCCTTCGTTTGGCAGACGTTCAGGGTCTGAGTCTTTTCCAGGAACAGCTGGTTGAATTTGGAATTGTGTATTTATTAGATTGAAAAAAGACTGATTCCCGCGCGTGCTGAAGGAGGTCAACTGTCGATGAGCAAATTTGTGGCGGCAATGCGGGCACTCAAAAAACGTAAGCTGTTGAGGACGACCTGAGGCGGAATATTCCGAGTAGTAAAGCTTTCTTATGTCCGATTTTCCAAACATTGAATCATCGTTAAAATAGATGAAGCCGCTTTTAACATCCAAGTAACACGGTTTAATTGCGGTCTTTCCACTACTGCGCGGCGGCTTATATCTCGTCGGCGGAATGTACAGGTGGATTTCCTTCATTCGCTTATCGAGTATCTGACCGGGATAACGCCAAAGAAAATTTTTTGATGCTGAACCTTCGTTGAGAATATAACCTTTGAAAAATAGCGTCCCACAACGCCGGTCGTTATATAACTCGTAGACTGCTCCGCCGCAATGTGGACAAACCAACTTCTCTTCCGAAAGAAAAATCTCACCTAAAGTCAAAGTGCCTTCTGACGTTTCCATTCGGTGAGCGTTCGGACAATTTTCGTTGGCGCAAGCGTAGATGCCTTTAATGCCTCTGAAAAGCATGTGCATTCGGACGGGAAATAAGACCGCACCTTTGTCGTTGCGAGCGAGCGGCGAAATTGCCAAAAGTATGCTGACTGCGTGCAGTGCTTGCTCCTCTTGGATGTTAGGAAAAATTTTCTGCGCTAGTTCCGCGAGCGAAATGGCATTTCCGCGACAGCAACGCATCATCTCCACGAACGGTCGATAATCAGCAATGTGTTCGTACAACCACGCACAAGCCTCACTCATGGAGGAGAAATTTTTCGGTGTATCGTCAACTTTTGACCAAAAATTATTCAAAGCGATAAGTCGTTGCTCTTCACGTTGCTCAAATTCGTCTGGTGTGCACTGCAGGAAATTTTTTAGTTCAATGTCATATTTCGGTTTAACGGGCAAACTTTCTCGCTCTCCTGCCAGAAAAGTGAACTGATGATTTTCGTCCGCCGCAGTCAGATTACAAAAAAATTTTTTTACTGATAAACTATCCTCTTCAGAGCTGTTCGGCATACTTGCAGTTGTCAAGATGAATTGAACTTGCTGCCGCGTTATTCCGAGCTTAAAGAATAATCGGCGTAAAAGAAGCGCGACTTCTCCGCCAGACGAGCCTTTATACATGTGTGCTTCGTCGATAATGAAAAGCAATTTGTTCGTCGATGAGGAGTTTAACCAATCTTTAGTATCGTTCCAAATTTTTTCTTCACGGGGGCGCAATAACATATATTCAAGCATTGAGTAGTTGGTTATCAAAATGTCGGGACAACAGTTCTGCATTTCAAATCGCGTAATCAATTCAGCATCTTCTTCGTCAGGGACGTGACATTTGTTATCGAGTTTGTTAAGAAACGCTTTCATGTTTGCTTTGACGGGAATTTTTCCTTCCGCCAAAAGCTTTTCAAAAAATTTTTGTTCTGCAGGTGTCTGCGGCGATGTTATCTTTTCCAGCGTGGCGCATAGCTTGCGATCTTGACTTAAATCTGGTTCTTTTCCAGGATAAGGCGTGCGCCCAGTGTACATTCCAAATTGCGGTCTTCGGACATTTCCGCAAGTATCACGAAAAATATTCAGAAATTTATTTTCAGAATCACCGATTAATTTTCTCAGCCGTCCAATTTGATCGGCAACGAGCGCATTTAGCGGATACATTATAATGACGCGCACGCCGTGTTCTTTCCACGTATTGGGCGATTCGTGTGCCTCGTTAGTAATTTTCGCAAGTAGTGGCCACATGAAACATTCGGTCTTGCCCGATCCAGTGCCAGTGGACACAAATAAATCCTCGCCCGCTATAAATTTTTCCAGAGCTTGAACCTGATGAACAAACGGAGACGAATATACGCCGCAATTTTCCTCACTAAGTTTAACAAAAAATTTTCTCAAAAAGGGCGGCAAATTCAAGTTGCAAATTCCATTGGACAAGCTCTTGTAAGCCGGTGAAGATTCAATATACGGTTGCTGATAAAGCAGACCTTCTTTGTCGAGTGAGTTGCTTAAAGCCGCTAAAAGTAACGGAGACTTCTCAAAATACTGCGCCTTGATGTAATTTTCCAACTCCGTGCGAAGTTGTTTGTGAATCGTGTTTGCAGCATAGGACAAAATAATCACTCTCCTTTGAATTCATAGCCCAATTGTTCAAACAACGGCTTGAGGGCAAAAAAAATTTTAGTATCGAAAGTTCTTTTGAAGTCGTTCGGAAATTTGTCAAAGAATTGAGGCCAACTGTAAAGCCGCATTAAACGCAATTCCGAAGGTGGGAAGAGATACTTAAAATTCACGTGAACAATGTCGCCATCCGTTTTGAATTCTGTCGGCGGCAGAGTCTTAAGCGCGGCGAGACATGCGCAAGAAAATTTTCGATAAACGCTTGACTGGAAATGTTCGTCATATGTTTGCCATTGAGGAATTTGACTGCAAAGAAATTTTCCATCCGAAAATTTGTAGCTGTAATAGGAGCGCGGTTCAAATTGTCCGCTACTTCTTGCCAGAGAAATTTTTCCGTTACGTTCCGGTTTATCTTGCCAATAACTTCTATTGAACGGCGGCGATACGCGCAAAAACTCCATATCTTGCCAATCTTCCACGACGTGCCAAACGGATTTATCAAGAAGTTCTTGCCAGATAGTTTCCAAATTTTTTTCAGGCACTTCAAACATGTCGTGAATATCGGAAAGATTTTCTTTGATTAGAAAATTTTTTTCGTCACACTTATAAAATCCGGCTCCGCTCACAAAAACTTTTTCGTTGGGAGGCATTCCGCGCAGGAATAAAATTTTTCCCTGAACAGCTTCGCGACAAATCGACGGCGCGACTCGATATGCTTTGTGGTAAATCAGCCCTGTTGTTAAAAAATTTTTATAAAGTTCTTCGGAAAGTCCAGCATCGATTCTTGCTTCCGGATACAACTGCAAGTAAATGTTCAGAAGTTCGGAGATTTTGCCTTTGACGTGTCTCACGGACACGCAACTTTCGTCGTCAAAATCTTTGTCCCACAAGCTCGCATAAGCTGTCCGACTAATCGCACTGTAAATTATCCGCCGCTTAAAATATTCAACGCTTTCACTTGTTCCACGTCGAATATTCAGCTCGTCAGAGATGGAATAAAGCAACCGTCTGAATTTTTCCATGAATCATTTCTCCATGAATCTGCGAATTCTTTCTGATGTGCGCTCACTGCCGTTGAAATCGTCCAAAAATTTTTCAGCATTGCCTGTGACATAAGCCAAAGGAAATTTAGTGAAAAGCTCGGCGTGCTCGGAAACAATGTTGTCCTTGTCAAAATTTTCTTTCAAAATTTTTCGCGTATCCTTAAGCAATTTATTCATGCGTTCTTGGGCTGAAATAGGAATTTCGTCAGGATTGTATTTGTATTGTTCAAGAAAATTTTTTTTGCACTCCTCGCTTGGATAAAAATCAACAAAATTTCGTGATGCTAATCTATCCGAAATCAGTTCGGTGAAAACTGGCAAAAAGTAATTGTAAAGACTTCGCGGTTCGATGAGCAAATCTTCAACAAAAGGATGAACTGCAAAAATAAATTTGTTCTTGATGTGGACTAACTCAGGCAGGTACGCGATAAAATTTGGAGCAAAGGGATTTAGTGCGACAATAATTTCGTCATCACTGTTTGCACAAATTTGCAGATCGTCCAAGGAATTCACACAGCCACAATCAAAAATGGCTGCCGTCTTTCCATTCAACGAAACTGAAAATACGTCGGCAAAATCACGAGCATTCGGACCAACCAAAAGCAACAGAATTTTATTGAAGTAAGCCGCCAGGAGATAAGTCGCGAAACTCAATATAACGTCGTTTCTTGCTCCTTCGACCCCCAACGATGAATCAAGTGCGCCAACAAGCTCTCGTAAATTTAAATTGTCTTCTGGTACGGCATCCGTGATAGTTTCGCCAGTTCGGAAAGATTTTTTTATGGGAGTAACTGACTGTTGCAAAACAGAACAAGAAACTTGGTTAAAAGTCATTTCGCAGATGAAATTGGCAATATTTTGACGAGCTGTTTCCATACGTCGCGTTAAGTTTTCTTCAACTTCGATCATGAGCTTTTCTTTCTGCGCAAGCTGAATTGAAACTTCTTCCAGCTGTAATTGAGTTTCCAAAAGTTTTTCTTCCCGTTCACGCAACAAATTTTTTAATCGCGATAGCTCTTCGGTTGCCGAAGAAAATTTTTTCTCGTTCTCTTTGTGCCACGCTTCAGAAACTTTTCGTTGGATACGTTCAGAAAATTTCGGGTGACTTTCTATCACGTCTAATAAAACTTCATCAGATAAATCTTCAGCACAAAGATAATTTTCTGCCCGTTTGACGAAAAGGTCTAAGTCCGCCTTCGCCTCTTCAACAGAATAATCACAAGCAGTCGCAATTTCATTAATAAAACTCTCATTAGGCAAAGTCCTTAAAAAAGGTCTAAAAGGTTGAAATTCTCTTTTTGTAATCTCCGCCTTGAACTTCGACCACGTCGTTTGAGCAAGAACTTTTTCCTTGATGATTTCTTGCGGCGTTTTCAATAAAAAGAAATACGTAGTTTCATTGACGGGATTTATTTTCTTGAAAAAAACTCGTCCGCCAACACGTATGCAATC
>JAFQZB010000174.1 GCA_017406175.1 Selenomonadaceae bacterium
GAGAGCCGCCCAGATGTTATTGCAGAGTTGTTCTTTGAGTTTGTCCATAGTGAATACCTCCGGAAATAAAAATAGCCCCAAGCCGAAAGGCTCAGGGCTAAATAACGATTAAGCGGCAGATTTTTTTGCACGTTGACAGTCGAGGCAGAGAAATCTGCCGAACTTGGCTTTGGAATAATCAGCGACCTTTTGAGAAATGACGGAGCCGCAGTCATGGCAAACCAATTTTGTGGCGTTTTTAGTTCGTGTAACGGAATTATCAATCTGAGCGGGAGTCTCAAGAGACGGTTTGAAGTGCATAGCGTCATCAGTCTTAGAATCAGCTTCGGGGTCGTCACCAGTAGCGATAACAAGGCTTGCCATGTAACAATACTTCAACGCCATTGTTTGCGCCTTTGCCAATGCCTTATCCCCAGCGTCTTGACCGCTACCGAGACCTTTTATAGCGAAGGATTCGCCTGATTCACTATCAATCAGCGTGACTGTCACTTCGACGGTAGCAAGCCGCTCCGTGTTGCCTTTTGCCGTTGTAACTTCCTGTATGCTCAAGAGAGCGGGAGTGACGACAGAAGCAATGCCGTGTTTTGTAAGAGCGGTATTTACTTTGCCTATTACGTCAGCAGAAGTGGCATATTTGTAGCGGTGGAAATCGTTAGTGCCGTTCTTGGCGACATGCGAACACTCGCGCATCACTTCCACGAATTTTTTGGCGATTTTTTGCATTTAACTTTCCTCCAATTCTTCGTCAGCAATGAAGATGATAGAGGCGGAAACAATTTTCCCTGCTTTGTTCTTGCCGACGTAAAGGCTATAGCAACCGTCACCGAAACCAGTCTCGGATACGACGCCTTTATCTTTTATAATACCGCCGTGTTTTTTAGACAGAGTAAGAGAACAAGCCAAGCCGAAAAGCGTTGTTGTATCTCCGAAGTCTCCGCCTTGATTTTCTTTGTAATATTGGTCATCGAAGAAACCGGCTTGCCCGCTGTCTACCTCTACTTCCCAATCAAAGGCAATATTCGGAATTACTTCCGGATAATCAACGTGACGAATAGAAAGTTTGGCGGTACGAGTTCCCCATTTGCCCATGTTAAGACGAGTGATGTAAGCCAAGTATTTACCCTCCAGGACATTAGTGAGATTTATTGCCCCTAAGAAGTCGTAGTCGTAGCAGGGATCTGATACATGAATCTTGTCGCCGGTAATGACAAAGGAACCTAATTTTTGTTTCATAAGCGTTACCTCCGGAAAGAAATTAAAAGGGACTGTCCAGGACAGCCCCACGAAAAACGCAAGAGCGAAAGCGAAGTCGGAACAATGCCGATATCGCTTGAGCAACGCCTTGTCCGAGTCGTGAATTATACGGCATCTTCCTTGAAGACGAGCGAAAATTTGGCGAAATCTTTAGGTGGGGTGTTCTCAATAGAAATAAGGTGCCAAGCCCAAATCCCGACGTTTTCGTAGCCCGTGTTACCTTCATGAAAATCGCCGCCACCACGATCATTCCCGACAGCTGTGAGAAGCGGCAAAGGGTGGATAGTCCAACCGTGTTTATCAACAGAAGTCGCCTTATACTCATTCAAATCGATATATTCTTTCGTGTCGTAGTTGACCATAAACTTATCATCGAGCGAGAAATCGGAAGAAGAAACGCCGATTGGTTTTACTTTATCGCCCCAAATGGCACGGTAGCAGGGAACATAGAAGGCAGAGCAGTTGTAGAAGCAGAAATCTTCAGGCTCATTGCCATAATCTCCGCACCAAATTACGCGGCTCGGCTCGTTGTAGAGAAGTTCGGAGAAAGCATTGACGAAGGGATTTTTCCACCAGCTGTGTTCCATAAGCTTTGCCAGAGTGTATTCGCCATCGACAGAGCGGTTGAAAACTTTACAATTCAAGCCGTATTTGTCTCCTAAAATCGGGCGAAAATACTGCCCCATTAGCAATTCCTCCTTTTTTGCTGTGCTATAAAATTGAGGAGTTTAGGGAATTGTTTGAGAGCAAAATCCCAAAGCAGGTGAATGTCGTGGCGAGAAAGCCCGACAAGTTTGCCGTCGTCGTCAGTTTTAGCAAAAGCAACGGAGCCGAAGAAAATCAAATCGTCGTCAATGTAAAGATTCGGTACGGGACTATTCTTGAGCAGAGCATCGTCGTCGGAGTAAACATCAAACAAATTACCATTAACTTCAATCTCAATGCAGGTAACAAGGTCGCAGTTTAAAATCCGGTACAAATCCTTGAGCACGTTGTCGGGCGAGATATAACGAACGTGCGGCGTAATGCTTTTGGTTTCAGTATTGACTTCGAGAGAGAAAAGTCTAAGCGGAGAGTTGGAGTTCATCGTTTATCACTTCCTTTCTTGAAATAAGTCTCTGAGCGTAAGGGCAATTTTCACGAGCCGCGCAGTAGCCCAAACATTTTCTGTTACCCCAGCGTTCACGATGAGAACAAACAGGCGGTAAGGTTTTCGTTTCGATAGCTTCGTGCAGTAATTTTGCCTTGTGCTGGAAATAGCGCGTAAGCCAATGGTCACTGATTTTATTTATTGGGATTAGGTAAACGGATTTATCAATTCCGCGTTCTTGGGCAATGCGTAAAGAGGCGTCACGACAAATTGCCTGTATCGTCATGCGATTAACGCTAAAACCTGCGTCTTCAAGTAACATGCGGTAGTAGTTCAACTGGATACTCCAGTCGAGCAGGTCACGCACGCCGTCGTAACGCAGTTCAGTCCTGAATTTAGGTTGCCCCTTCTTTAGTCCCGACTTGTAAATTTCGCCGGTGTCCACTTTGACTTTGTAAATGCCAAGAGCTTTCATCAGCTTGAAACTGGACGTGATTTTCAAGTCGCCCAGTACCCCGTCATCAGCGTCAAGAATTTTTCCGAACAAATCGAATTGCCCGGACGTAATTTCATCTTTGAGCCGCTCCTCAGAAAGAATTGCGCCTTGCGTATTCAACTCGTTAATGGAGTGAATAGCTTGACCTTGAAGATCGTAAAGAACAGAAGCAGGTTCGACGGCGTAGGTACTTGTTTTCTTGAGATAAGTTTCGCGAACGCCCGCAATAAGTTCGGTAACAGTCGGCTCGGCAATTTTGCGGTCGAGAGAATTAGCAACAGCGCGAAGCGTCGGCAGGAACATACATCTTTGCTCATATGGACACGAACTCAAACAATCTGTGATTCTTATCCTTTGTCCCGATGGACAGATGAATTTGGTAGCCGGCATAATGCACCTCCAAAAGAAATCAAAAAGCCCCAACCGAGTGGTCGAGGCTTAAAGTAGCACAGGGATTAAAAAGGAACAGCAAGGGCGTATTCTTCCTCGTCAAAATCCTCGTGGAGATTGTCCTGTTCAATTTCAACGATAAGGTCGCCAAAGTGTTTTTCAACGAGCAAGTCAGCGAAATTGATTTTCGTCAACGCAACGGACAGATACTTGGCAAGAGTGCGAAATAGGAATAGGTAAGGCTTTGAGGTAATCTCTGCCTTTTCCCCTCCTCAAAACCGTGCGTGCACGTTTCCGCGCACACGGCTTGCCATCTATTTTCTTACTTCAAGTGTTTACGGTACTTTTCAAATCGTCTGTCAAGGTCTTTGCCGTGATGAATCAAGTAGTGTGTTTTTGAGCTAACCAAAACCAGATTATCCAGATAATTTGAGCCGCCTTTTGATATCGGGATGATGTGATGAATTTGAGCGTCGAATGGCTCTAAATTTTCTTTAGTGATTGCGTCTTTGCCTTTCTGCTTAGTCCAAAGACTCCACAGGTATTGGAAGGCTCCATGAATCGCTTTGTCACTGTCTCTATATTTCAACAGTTCGCGCGTATCCAGCCATTTACTACCTATGATGTATTCTTTATACGAGGTTCTGGTTGTTTTGCGCAGGGCATATATGTCGATAATGGTTTTCTCTTTACCCTCGCCATACTCATAGACATTGTCCACCTTTGTTATGACGCCCTTTTTATTTCTGCGATATAATCGTAGTGATACCCTATCCAAGAACTCTCCCATATCGTTGACAATATCAAAGTAGTTAAGAATACCTCTGAACCATTTCATGAAGGCATGACATTGGCTGTACGTGTTCAACTTAAATTGTCTGAGACGGCTTGTATATTCCTTGAGATTGTCGAAAAGAATCCAGATTGAACGCTTGTTCTTAATTATCTTGAAGCCCAAGAAATGAATCTGGTTGTGCCGGTAGTGGCTTTTTATTTGGTTGATTTCTATTTCTAAATTTGTGTCGATGAACGAACTGATGACGTCTGCAATATATTTTTGTTCTGCTTCGTTATTGCAGGTAATGAAAGTATCATCTGCATAGCGGTAATATCTGCAACAGATTTTCTTACCACGCTTTAAATTCCACTCAATCCAGTCGTCTTTGTGAAGTTTATGATTTTGTGTATAGGCAGTGTCACGTTTGTTTATTTCAAAGGTTTGTTCAATGAAATTGTCGAGCTTGGTGAGATAGCAGTTAGCCAATAGCGGTCCGAGAACTGTTCCTTGACTTAATCCTACTCCTGAATATTCTTTGGAAGTCCACATAAGGTGCTTAATCGTGCGAAGTAGTTGGAAGTTTTTAATGCCCATTTCTTTAACACACCCGATTGCTTTTTCCAAAGGAATATTGTCAAAACACTTTTTGAAATCCAACTCTATTGTGTATGTCTCTTTTTTGTGAAGCAGTATGTCTGCAAGACGGCTGACGGGAACTTTTGCTCCTATACCTTTTCTGAATCCATAGCTGTGCTTTGACATTTGCCCTTCTACTATGGGCGAAATTATTTGATAGACAGCTTGTTGGGCGATTCGGTCGAACAGGTTGATGATTGTAAGCTCGCGAAATTCACCGTTGTCTTTTGGTATTTGCATTTTGCGTGATTGAACAGGCTTATAACGTCTGAGACGGAGCTTGACTTCCTTGATGATTCTTTCCTGCGATATTTTGGAAGATTTGGAAATGCCGTCTGCACCCGCTGTTTTCGCGCCTTCATGCGAAAATACCACTCGAATTGCTTTTTCGATGTTTGCTGTTTCCAGACACTTTGTATAGAGTTTTTGCATACGTTACACCTCCTTTGGAGGCTATTTATCTGCAGAAGTAATACTGAATAGACTGGAGACCTTCGCTCCACTGTGATTAGCAGTTTCATCGCTACTATGTCTCCTCTGACTGCTTCCCTTTATCTACTCCGGTTATAGCCGCAGTACAACGACTTTTAGCCCGTTTTGAACCTTATAGGCGGGAAGCTCTCGCTTGTTCCATTTTTGCCGGCTGTATAGTCCAACTTAGGTCTCAGGTTTCTACCGTCCGTCGCAGGTTTTATTCTGCGTAAAACAACCCTTAGTTTTACTTACTCCCAATGTATTCAAGGCTACAATGAGAATTGACGGAAATTTAACAGTCATTGCAAGTCGATTTACTGAGTATCCCTTACGATAGCTCAAACCCTGATTCGTATTCCTAACCATATTGGATTCACCACCCGCGGCAACTCAAATCCGGCTATCGAGAGGATTCTTTACCGCGTCTTCACCGCATTTATGACAATCCCTCACGAGATTGCCACGCGGAGTATTAGTGACAGGAAAGTCAGAACTTGTTTTGGGTGTTCTGTCCTTGTCAGCAAAAACAGCTTTCAAGCCATAC
>JAFQZB010000175.1 GCA_017406175.1 Selenomonadaceae bacterium
GGAAGCGACGAAGATAGAAAACACGGTGACGATAGAGCCAGGCTACGAATTCAATGTTTACGTAACGGAAAATATTACGTTTTAGCATGGAGGTCGAAAATTTATGAAAAAAGAGAAATGGACAGATGAGGAATTGATTCAAGTGTACGATTTACAGAAGAGGTACACGGAAAAAGTAATTGATTTCGTTAGAAAAGGCGACGACGGCGACGTTTATAAATTTATGCAGTTGATTCCAGACCTGAATGAAGGGTATTTGCACCATGAGCAAGATATATTTCGTAAAAACGAATTTATCAGCGAGTACGGCGGGGAAAATGTTCCGCAGGGCAGATACGTTTATAAAGATATGTTCGACAAGTGGCAAGGCGCGGACACATTGCGCGAAATCTTTGAGGAAAAGTATCAGTGGTCATTTGCGGAAGCACATCCGGCGAGTTTGGCATTATTTGCCGGAGATAAAGAGGTAGCTCTGGAAAGTTATTCAGCTGAGCGATATGAAAAAATGAGAAAAGAAATCCCTTATCGGCTGATGATTAGAGTTCAGGATTTAATATTTGAGTATCCGAAGGAAATCCAAGACAAAGCATTTCGGAAGGCGATTTACGGCTACACAAACGGAATATCAAACGGCGCATTGTTGAGCTATCAACGTAAACATATGCCCGAATTTGAAAAATTGGAGTCGATAGTGGAACGAGAAAGCGCAAATACGATAGTGGCGGCGTATGATTTGCAATTCGGCATAACAATTTATAATCCGGAACTGCGCGACAATTATTTGACGAGCGCGATAAGAGATTATGCTGGTGACGGAGAAATATTTCGGCTGGTTTACGGCGACAAGTCGGCAGAACTTTTAAAACAAGCAGACGAAAATACAATTCGATTGGCGAGGCAGTATGATTTCGTTCATTCTTCAGAGAAATTAGCGGTCTTGGAGAATCATAAGATATGTTTATTCGGGACAGCAGAGGAAAAATTGAAAATCCCATATAAAAATGATCCGTTTTGCGTGTCGGACAAGGATTATCAAGTAATTCTTGAGGCGGTAGCGTCAAAATATGAGCGCGAGGGATTTTCGAGGAAGTATCAAGCGAGTAAAAGCGGCAACAAAGAATATGATAATCAACCGTATAAGGTCGTAACGCGAGTAAAAACGGACATTGAACAACCGCAATGGCTGATAGTCTTCGGAGACGGGAAAATCATAACGGCAAAGGCAGATGAAGTAATATCAAGCGCGATAAATGAGCGTCTTTACGGTGAACAGGTCGAAAATTTTGGTACAAGAGCGTTGTCAGAGGCGTCGATAAGTGTCGGAAAAGAAAAAATGACATTGGTAGAAGGCGAAAAGCGCATCTCGGCGATAATTCGTCAACTAAGTTCTAACGGCGAAAATTCTGATAAGCTGAAAGACTTTTTGGAAGAGGAAAGGCGAAATTTATCGAAGTCGAATGTGAGATAAGCAATGGAAGAGGAAAAAATATATCGAGAAAAAGTATTTAAGACGGGTGCAATTTCAATCGGAGTGTGTTTGTTAATATCTTACTGGTATGCGACACAGGGATTAGCGGCAGATTGCGGCTACAGCGAAATATTGGGCGGATATCTGAGCATAGGTGGCGTTCACATTTATCCGCCCTATCAATTTTATTTCTGGCAGGAAAACGAAGTTTTAAAGGAGTCAATCCCTGAAATAATCGGAAGCTATGCGGCGTATCCTTATTTGGGATTCTTGATAGGAGCAGGCATTACATATTTTTGTGCAAAGGGAATGAAGATAGAAACGTCACACGGCTCGGCGGCATTTGCGACAGCAAAAGAAATCGACGAAACCGGCTTAGGAATGTATGAGGACAAGCCGGTAACGGAGGAACGAGAACTTTTTGGAATCAAATACAAGAAGAAAGTCCGACGAGTAAAAAAATCAGGCGTAGTGGTCGGCGTCAATCCGTATAATAAAAAATTGATGTTGCATGACGGTGTAGAACACATATTATTGGTTGCGCCGACGCGGAGTGGCAAGGGGGTTAATACCATTATTCCAACGGGATTGGTATGGAGCCACTCTATTTTTTTCTTCGATGTAAAAGAAGAATTGTGGCAAGCGACAGCAGGGTATCGACAAAAAGTTCTCGGACAAAAGGTGATGAAGTTTGCGCCATTGGTCGGCGACGGCAGTTCAGCGCGTTGGAATCCTCTGGCAGAAATAAATTTTCGTACGGCAGAGGAAATCAGCGATGTAGCAATGATAGTGGGGATAATGGTTAAGCCGGACGGGGAAAAAGCCGGAGGCAGTGGTGATTCGGCATTTTGGGACAATTCAGCTGCGGCATTGATAACGGGCGTGATAATGCATTTGCTTTACAAGCATCACCAAGAAAATCTGCGGTTACCGTGTCCGACGGACATCATGTCGTTTTTGTCAAGTCCAGACATGGATTTAAAAGAGCTGTTCACGTATATGAAAAATTATCCGCATATCTCGCCGGAAGAATTTCTCGAACTGCCCGATAAAAATGGGAATCCGCGAGTAAATCCGTTGAAAGAAATTTATGGCGAGTATGTGCAAAATTTGCGACCATTTTCGAGGATATTTAGGGATAACAAGATAAAAAATTTGGAAGATGTGCGGCGCGAGATTTTAAAACTAATGGAAACGGAAGAAATAGATTGGTCAAGCGATGATGATGAGGAAAATCCGTTTCATATATTGTTGACGCACCCAAAAGTAGCGGAATGTGCGGCAAATATGCTGAACGGCGCGGAACAAACACGAGCGTCGATAATGCAGACAGCGCAAACTGCACTTGCCCTGTATCAGAATCCTGTTGTGCAGAAAAATACAGAGGTCTCGGACTTTTGCATAAAAGATTTGTTGTCGCCGAAAAATGCAGTTAGCTTGTACCTTTGTATGCATTCAAACGAAGTGCAGACGCTAAAACCGTTGTCGCGTCTTCTGATAAACACAATGCTTCACAAATTGATTCGGGACATAAAATTTGACACGTCTGGCGGGGAAATGAAACAAAGATTATTGTTAATGCTCGACGAGTTCCCGCAACTAGGTAATTTGAAATCAATGGAATTGGCGTTGGCGGTCTGCGCGGGCTATGGAATAAAAGTTTGCATAGTGGCGCAGGACGTAAATCAACTGAATAAGGAATACACGAAAGATAACTCGATAGCGTCAAATTGTCATGTGCACATATATTTCACGCCGAATTTGGATTCGGGAGCGGCGACGGCGGAATCAATCTCAAAAAATTTGGGCAAGAAGACGATAAAAACGGTCAGTCACTCCGATGGCGGCGGTTTGGGCAAAGGTTCCAATTCAGAATCGTTTACTGGACGGGATTTGATGACGCCAGATGAAGTTTCGCATATGAGTTCGGAGCGTGAATTAGTATTCGTCGCGGGACACCGCCCAATATATGGAAACAAGCTTAGATATTATCTTCAACCATTTTTTACGAAAAGATTGGCAATGTATCAAGAAATTTATATTCGTGAGCACGGCTACGAGGCGGAGTGCGCAAAGTACACGAAAAACGGCAAACATGATTGTACGCGATGTGTCAAAGAATTTAAGGAAGCGCAAAGCAAAGTAGCGATACCGTGTCCGACATATCCATTGTACAGCGACAGCGTTACGCGGGTCTTGTCGTATAAAGATTTATTTGCGGTCAATGAGAGTGAAAAATTGGAGCGAGAGGAAAAAGCACGTGCAGTTCAGCTTGAAAAAAAATATGAGGCAAAGAAAATAGCCAAAAAAGTGAATTTGGTTAAGGAAAATAAAATAGAGGAGCAAAAAGCAAATGAAAACTCTGAGCCGACTGAAGAAAATCGGGACGATAACGACAATGATGGAAAAAACCAAGCAGGGAACGAACTCACAGAAGAAGTTGGAAGAAGCGGCGACAATTTGGGAGGACAAACGGGAGCGAGTGCGCCTGAAGAACAAAAATCGGAATTAACGGAAAGAAAATTAGTCGAAAAAATAATCTCGAAATTAAATCTTGACAGAGCAGGGAATGTAGGTTCGGCAAAATTTGGCGAGGGCTTATCGGCAATTCAAGAATATGCTGAAAGTTGGTGGAGATACATAAATGGAGATAGAAAATCGGGAAACATTTCAAATAACGATGATGACGTTGGTCAACTGTATGAATGTGCGACTTGTTGAGTATTGAAAAGATATTCCGTCTGAATAAGACGAACTGATAATCCGAAGAGTGGAATGAAGAAGTAACGCTCTGAAACGCTCTCTTTAATACTCCGACTGGCAAGAAATTGTCAGAAGCTCGGTGAAGTCGGCAGAGAGATACCGTAACATTAAGATGACGAAAGCGGCTCAGCGGTGGGTTGTGTGTCCTATATGCCGGAGGTCTATAAATCAGTTAAGGTTAGAATGTTCCTTAAGGAACTGACGAAATTGCGAAAGTACGGGTCTAAAGCAGTACGATATAGAAATGTATCGGGACGTTAAATCGTCGTGAATGTGGCTTAGTAAAAATATTCATTATGAAAAGCCATATAGTGTTAAAGGCACTATCGAGTTCACAGGCTCACAGCAAAAACCTAAGGCTGAATGCAAAGATAGGATTATCGGAACAAGGAAAGGTATCGAACGAATAGTAAGTTGACGAAGAAAAATAAGCGACTGAATCGGTACTGAAAAGTAGTGCTCGAACCGGTGAAGTTTCTGTAATGGGAATGAAGGAATGGGCACAAGTCTTTGACAATTTCATATCAATCACTCAATCGGATAAGGATTCGAGCAAGACCAAAAGGGTCGCTCCAAGAAAGGAGTGATGCCTTATGCCTAAGGAAAATATCTACAATGAGCTGTACGAGCGGGCGAAGAATGGCGAACTCTTTACAAACTTAATGCCACTCGTCCTTAGCAGGGAAAATATTTTGCTGGCGTACAGAAATATCAAGAACAACACAGGGAGCAAAACAGCCGGAACGGACAAATTGACAATAGCGGACATCGGCAAACTGACGCCCGAAGAAGTGACCGCTAAAATTAGATACATCGTTTCGGGAACAAAAAGAGGGTATCGACCTAAACCCGTAAGAAGAAAGTACATCTCAAAGCCCAACGGAAGTACGCGCCCACTCGGTATCCCTTGCATATGGGACAGATTGATTCAACAATGTTTCAAGCAAGTCTTGGAGCCGATATGCGAAGCACACTTCAGCAAGCACAGTTACGGTTTCAGACCAAATCGCTCGGTGGAAGACGCAATAGCAAATGTTTATACACGACTTCATCATAGCAAGACGTATTATATCATCGAATTCGACATCAAGGGATTTTTCGACAACGTTAATCACTCAAAGTTAATTCGGCAAATGTGGACGTTGGGAATCAGAGACAGACACTTACTCGGAAAAATTTTGCGTATACTCAAAGCCCCAATCAAACTGCCAAATGGACAGCTAACATTCCCGCAAAAAGGTACACCGCAGGGCGGAATCATCTCACCACTTTTGGCAAACATCGTATTAAATGAACTCGACCATTGGGTAGAAAGCAACTGGGAAGAAAATCCGGTCGTATACAAATATGCAATAAGCAAAAATGGAACCAAAAGCGGATATAAAGCAATGCGCAAAACCAAGCTCAAGGAAATGTATATAGTACGCTACGCCGATGAC
>JAFQZB010000176.1 GCA_017406175.1 Selenomonadaceae bacterium
CGCCCGCGATTGCAACTGCCATTGGCCCCCAGAAGACACTTAGCATTAGCGGGAGCATTCCGAGTATCGCCGCCGCCGCAGTCAACATTATCGGTCGGAAACGCAATATCGCTGAATCAATTATCGCGTCGAAGGGAGCTTCGCCCGCTTGCAAGTGTTGTTGTATCTGGTCGATTAGGATTACGGAGTTGCGGATTATCATGCCCGATAAAGCGATTACTCCCAGCTCCGCCACGAACCCCAGCGGCTTAGACAGGATTATCAGCGCGAAGACGACCCCGATTAAACCGAGCGGCGCAGTCAAAAGCGTCAAGAACATCGCCTTAGCGTCATTGAGTTGGAACATTAGTAACGTCATGATGACGAACACAACTAGCGGCAACATTGAAAGCAACTGCCCCGTCGATTCATCGGACTCTTCGAGGTCTCCGCCCGGTTTGATTGAATAGCCTAGCGGTACATCCTTCCTTAAGTCCGCCGTTGCGTCGAAGGCTTTAGTTGCCGCGTCGTTAGCCGTGCCGCTGATGATGTTTGCTTGCACAGTGACAGTCGGCTTGAGGTCGCGTCGCTTAATCAATCCGTATTCCGCATCGTAGGAGAGCTTAGCAATCTGCTCAAGGGGAACGTAGCCCGCCGCGCCGAGGTAGATAGGCAACGACTTCAACGCCGCAAGATTATTCCTGTCCGCCGCCGCCAGCCGTAAATCAATGTCAATCGTCCTGTCGCCCGTGTAGAACTCCGAAGCCTTCGCGCCAGTTATCTCAGTGTAAAGCATAGACTTAACCGCCTGACTCGTGACGCCCAACGCCCGCAACTTATCTTGGTCGAGGTCAATGCGCACAACCTTAGATTTCTCTTGCCAGTCAAGGTGAATGTTCGTAGCGTTCGGGTCTTGGGCAACGCGGGCGGCGACTTCCTCGGCGAGCGATTGAACTTTATCAATATCGGTGCCGGAGACGCGTAGCATAATCGGATAGTCGGCGGGCGGTCCCGTCTGAATCAGTTGGATATTCGCACGCACCAAAGGGAAGTTGTTCTCAAGCTCCGTGCGAATCGTAGCAATCAAATCGTCGCGGGTGTCCTCGTTAGCCGTGACGACGAACTTAGCCATATTATCAGCGTCATTCTTCGGGGCAACCGTCAGCACGAAACGCGGCGTATCCTGCCCGACGTAGTAAGCGTAATTCTTCAGCACGTCTCGTTTAGTCTCTAGGAACTTTGCAAAGCGTTCAGCCTCCTTTTGAGTCGCCGCCATTGATGAGCCTTCGGGCAAACGAAGTTCGATTAAAATTTCCGGACGAATTGACGGAGGGAAGAAGTCTTGTTGCACCAAGCCCGCTACAAAGATTGTCGCCGCGAACGCTCCGATTGTCCCGCTAAGCACTAAGATTTTATTCCTCAAGAAAGTTTCGAGCACACGGCGGAAGATTTTATAGAAGCGGCTGGCGTAAAGTTCCGTGTCCGATTTCTTTTCCGTCTTGATGATGTAAGTTCCGAACAGAGGCGCGACCATGACTGACACTATCCACGACAGCATAAGCGCGATACTCACGACCCAGAACATATCGCGGCAGAATTCGCTTGCAATGCCCTTAGCAAACGCAACTGGGATAAAACCCGCGCAAGTTATCAGCGTGCCCGTCAGCATTGGTTTAGCTGTCACGTTGAAGGCATGACACGCTGCATCGAATCGACTAAGCCCGCGTTCGAGTTGCACGCTCATCATCTCAACCGCAATGATAGCGTCGTCGACGAGCAAACCCAGCGCGATTATCAGCGAGCCGAGCGAAACTTTATGCAGGGCAATGCCCAGCGCGTACATAAAACAGAACGTCCCCGCCAAGACAAGCGGTATACAACCAGCAACGACTAGTCCCGTCCGCAATCCTAAGCTTGCAAAGCTCACGCCCAAGACAATCACGATTGCAAGTATCAAAGTCTCGACGAACTCGCCGATTGACTTTTCCACGACTTGCGGTTGGTCGCTCACCTGATGAAGTTCCATGCCTAAAGGTAGTTCCGATTGTATCCGCTCTTCCATTTTGTTTAAGTCATCGCCGAGCTTTAGGATATTCCCGCCGTCGTTCATGGCGACTGCAATTCCAATCGCGGGCTTGCCGTCAAAGAACATCTTTGGTTCGGGCGGGTCAATGAATCGCCGCTCAACCTTTGCAATGTCCGCTAACCGAATGATTCTGCCCTCTGCGTTGAGTGGCAGATTTTTTATCGCCTCCACGTCGTCAAAGATTCCAGTCACACGCAGATAAATGTTGTCGCTTGAAGTCTCGACCATGCCGGCGGGCGTCATAGCGTTTTGCGCGGCTAGCGTATCCGAGATGACTTGCGGGCTTATGCCGAGTTCCGCAAGCTTGGTTTGCTCAATCTCGACGTAAACAATCTCCGACTGTTCGCCGATAAGTTCAATCTTCTTAACGTCGTCCACGCCCAATAGCAAGCGGCGAATCTCCTCGGCATATCGTCTAAGCTCTTCATAGCTGAAGCCGTCGCCCGTCAAAGCATAAACCGAGCCGAAGACTTCATCATAAGTATCATTGAAGAACGGCCCCATGACGCCTTCGGGCAAGTCGCCTTTGATGTCCGCGCAGTAGTTTCGCACGTCGCGCCATGTCGGACGGATTTGGTCGGTGGTAAGCTCTTCATTAAGCTCAATGTAAATCACCGTCGAACCCGGTCGCGTCTCGCTCCTTAGGTTGTCTAGGTTCGGAATGTCCTGCAATTTCTTCTCTAGCTTATCGGTTACTTGCTCCTGCATTTCATTAGCCGTCGCCCCCGGCCAATACGCTGCAACAATCATTTCACGCACGACAAACTTTGGGTCTTCCATGCGTCCTAGGTTGAAGTAAAAGAAAATCCCGCCGACGAATGCAACGATTATGAAGTACCAGACGAGCGGGCGATTGTTTAAGGAAAGCTCTGTTAAGTTTCTCATTGCGCACCAGTCCTGACTTCCTGTCCGTCGCGGAGTTTATTGACGCCCGCCACAACGACGACATCTCTCGCCTTTAGCCCGCGCACTTGAACGGCGTTATCGTCAAAGGCAGTGACTTCGACCGCCTTAAGCGTGACCTTGCCGCCCTCGACAATCCAAACCTGCGCCGCGTCACCCGTCTGATAAATCGCACTTAGCGGAAGAATGATTGCACTTGCTGAAGTCTCGCGCATGCTAACA
>JAFQZB010000177.1 GCA_017406175.1 Selenomonadaceae bacterium
ATAAAGCTAAGCGGTGCGCCGCAGTTCGGGCATTTATAACTGACCGATGAATCAGCCATCTAATCACCTCCAAAATTTTTTAGATTGTAGCAGAAAACTTTTCGCCGCGCAAAAAAAATCAGAGCCCGAAGGCTCCAGCGAATTCTTACTACCCTATGCAACTGCGAAGGTCTTGACGTGTCATATCGCTCACGATTATTTCTTCTATGATTTCCTGCCCCGTGCGTTTGCGCAGATATTGGAGCGTCGACTTGGGCACGAGCTTTTTTATCTTGTCGAAGTCGCCGACCTTCAAAGCCGCTCGGACTTTGCTTGCGCTTATCGGTTCGCCGTCAAATTCTTTGCGCGGTATCTGGCAGAACTCCACACCATAGCGCGGAAGGATTTTCTTCATCGTCTCGTTGTATTGGCGTGTGACGTTGTCGGTCGGCTCCTCGCCCGCAAATCGAACTGTTATCCCCAGCGTCGGGGCAATCTCCCGTCCGAATATCTCAACGTCTTCGCTTGAATCAACTTGCACGTCCTGAAGAGAAGCTTTGTTGAAGTAGCCGCTAAAGGTCGTCTGCGATATGATAAATTTCCCGCTCGGCAAGACTTCCACGTTTGAAAAATGTTTTACACCTTGTCGCACGAGCTCTATTCTGTCCGCAAAAGGAAATACGCTTTTGTCCTCTTCCACGACGAAGATATAAAGCTTGTCAACCCGTGCTGCCGCGTACTCGACCAGATATTGATGCCCCAGCGTAAACGGATTGCAATTCATGACCAGTGCCCCAATTTGAACCCGCTTAGCCTTAAGCTGTTCTTTGTAGGCTTTCAATTCTTCGCTGACGATTTCTGAATTTACGCCGCCATGCTCCGCCCAAGGAGGTATGCCATATCTATGGTACTGGGGGGGGGGTAACGGATAATTGAATTCTTTATCGCGGAAGAAATTATTCTCCGTCAGGAACTTGAAGTATTTTTCCGCCAAAAGCTTATAACCCAGCTCGTTGACATGCCCGCCCTTCTCGCAATAAATTTCCCGGTAATCATTTGGCGGGTCGAAAACATCACTAATATCACAATAGGGAACAACGTCTTTCATAGAATGTAAAGAGCAGATATAAACAAAAATAATATCGCCAGGTGAGGGATTTAATTTATTGAGATTGTAGAAAACGTCCTGATAGCGATTCCAAACAAGTTGCCCTTCATTTTCGACGCGATAAGGTAGATTATGTTCGTTAAGCATTTTTTGTAGATAACTCTCAATCGTTTTGTCAAAGGGAGCTAAAACTCCGTATTGAAAACACGGTCCAACAAAATAAATCTTATTTAAAAAATGTTTGGGCTGATAAGCAGTCGTTCTTTTTCCATTTAGGACACCAGAAAAAGGATTTTTTTCGACTTCAATCATCTCAGTTGAGCCGTCAATATTTGTTTTTGCTTTTGTTGATGACGCTATTAAAATATCAAGAACTTCTTTGTTTGTGTAACCAAATTTATCGAAAGGCGTCTTAATATTGCTATTTTTATTTTCATAAAGCATTCTTTTTAATGAATGTGCATTTGGAAGTTGAGAAAGAAATTCTGTACCGTCTTTAAAACGTTTAATGGAAGGGAAATTTGTTAGGAACAATTTCACGCCAGGATTACGCTGTAAAAAGTGTAATAAAGGAATCTCTACATAAACTTTGTGTACAAAATAATTAGTAAGTGCGTGAACATGAATTATTTTATTGTTAGCGGGTATTTTATTCATTGTGAGAAAAATAATTTTGTCGAAGTTATTAAGATTCATCGCAGAAAATTTTTGAATTGTAAGTGGAGAAATAACCCCACTATGACCTGGAAAATGTTTATTAATTGCTATGTCATCAGAGTCGGTAAAACTAAACTGAGGCATTAATCTTTTGTCGTAATGGAATTGGACGTAAATTTCCCACAAGAACAGCTCGTGCTTTTTCTCGGAGACAATCAGCGGACGTTTAATTTTATTGTCAATGCAGTATTGCGGGAGCGTGTAGCCCGCCGTGAAACAGTCGCGTAGTTTAACAAAAATTTCTTCACCCATAAAGCATTCCTCCTTTGTGCGGATTATAGCAAAATATTTCCTTTATGCAAGAAAAATCAGAGCCCGAAGGCTCCGAGGTCTTTTGCGTCAGCTGACAATCATACCTACGAGCCAAATCGCAAGCGGAATCGTGACGCAAGCAATCCCGATGAAGTCGATATAAACGCCCGTCTTAATCATCTTAGTTATCGGGACGTAGCCTGAGGCGTAAACGATAGCATTGGGCGGCGTGGAGACCGGCAACATAAATCCGAGCGACGCACTAAGCGCAATGCCGACCGACACTGGCACGGGACTTAAGCCCGCCGAAACCGCGATTGTGATTGCCAAAGGTCCAATCATGTTGGTTGCCGCCGTGTGTGAAGTCAATTCGGACAACAGCAACGCCAAGACCGAGAACACCGCGACTAAAACGACTTGCGACGCCGCCCCGCCCATCGCCCCAACGATTAAATCGCCGAGCCATTTCGATAAGCCCGTTTTGTACATCATGCCGCCCATAGCTAACCCGCCGCCAAATAAAATCAGCGTGCCCCACTCAATACCAGCGGAAGCCTCTTTCCAACTGATTGTAAATTCGCGTTTGGAAAAGTTCACGGGCAGGACGAACAAGAGCAACGCGCCCGCCATAGCCGCAATCGCCTCTGGAAAGAGTTGGTTGTACATTTTTAAAATCGGACTCTCCGAGCCTAAGAACATGTTCAAGAAGCCGGGGATAATCCACAGGGCAACCGCCAGCATGAACGCGCACAACGTATTCTTTTGCGCCCGCGACCACGAGCCGAGTTCATCAATCCTTGCGCGTATGAATTCCTCTGCACCGTCGATTTTATCTACGTCAGGCGGAAACATCTTCGACAGCACGACATAAGCGATTATGAAGTACAAAACCATAGCGG
>JAFQZB010000178.1 GCA_017406175.1 Selenomonadaceae bacterium
AACATCGTCGAAAGGTTTTTTCAACGCATTAAAAATTACCGTCACGTTGCCACGCGCTTCGACAAATTGGCTCTTTGCTTCGAGAATTTCGTTTTACTTGCTTCTTCTGTTATTCACCTTTAATTTACCAACAACCCCTAGATAAAAGTAGCGATTGAGGTACAAATTTCTTTCTCCTTCAACAATGTTTGATTTTCTTCGACAAACTATCACACAGCGGCAACAGCTCGTTTGCAATGTAGTAAATGTCAGTAACGCAAGAGACAGAAATATAAGCGTTGAAGATTTTGAGGCTCGCCACTTCAATTACTTTTTCGCTTTTCTCGTAAAACGGCATATGACGAACTATAAAATCAACAGCGACATTCGTATCAATTAAAATGCTCAGCATATTTATCTTTCAGCCTTTCTTCGCGCCATTGTTCATCAGTTCTGCTCGTAAGGCTCTTATCCATTTGAGAGTGCAAATTTTTTATAAAGTCGATTGAGGACTGAATTTCTTCGGCATTGTCTTTAAGCTCATATTTTTTCGCCAAGCGTTCTTTAAAATTTTGAATATTTTGTTCCAGTGATTTCGTCTCGCGAATATATTGTAGGAGAGAAAAAATTTTGTCTTCCGGCACAAGCTCCACAATATCAACCGGTTCTTGTCTTAAAGCCGTCATCTGTATTTGTTGTGGCGAGCAGATAAGGCAAAGGCTTTTTCTCCCGACTTTTTATGGAAGTTTGTATGGTATTCCAATCGTTCGTAGTGAGGATTTTTCCCAAAATGAGCAATGGTACTGGTTAAGAATCCGCCACAGACGGAATCGGTGTGAATTTAAAAGACTTCACGTCTGGAAACTCATCATTTAGCATTACTTGACTCGATTGAAGAATGATTAAATTAGATTTATTATGTTTATTTGATATAAGCTCTGGGCGGCAATGATTCTATTAGCGACGGAAATAACCTTATCGACGGCTTCAAAGAAACTGACAGACTTTTAATCGACGGAGCATCTTTTCAAATCTTTTTGAGTAACTATGCGCCCGCGAGTTTCTGCGGGAATTTCTGCAAGGTAAGCTAGAACCCGCGCCAACAATTAATAAATTCTTATGTAGGCTTTCATAAATCCTCCGATAAAACAACAAAATTTGAGACTCTCATTCCTAATGGGCGAGTAATCCCTATCCTAAACGTGTTAGCCGATTGGATAAATTAGCTCATCTGCTAAGTATCGGAATGTTCTTTACTTGCCTTATGCAACAACTTGATTTATAAAAATTTCGTGTTATAATAACAATATTATATTAATGAATCCAAAAGGCAGGCAATTACTAATGGAAGAAGTTCAAAACGAAAGGCAATATCTTGATTCTATTTTTCGCGGTGTGTCAGTCGATTCTACGCCGATTAAAGATACGTTTGGTAAAAATTCTGTCGCCAAGCAATTCACTATTCCTTTTGAATTTTTCGATGAGCAGTTAGGGCAAGTTCTTAGCAAATTTAATTGTTCAGAGGAAAATTTTTTTATGGGCGCATATGGCTTATTGCTCGCGAGATTTTCTGGCGCGGACGAATTTTTCTTAGCTGTGATGACCTCGAAAAAAATTCCTGTATTTATGAGCTTTTCTCCTGACCAAAACATAAATGACTACTTAAAAATTTTGAGTGAGCAAGTTGAACAATCAAGCAAGATAATTACCACGCCTTACGAAGAAATTGCCGAGACTTATGACTTTCCGAATGCACCTGAATTTATTTTAACGCCGCAGGAAATTAGCGGTAAAAATTTTGCCCTACAAGTGATTGCTGATTCTGTGTCGATTAGCTTCGACGGCGGGAAATATTCTGACGCGATGATAGAAAGTTTCGTCGCCGCTTATAAACACGTTGTCGCACAATTCCTTGACGCAAAAAAAATCGGCGATATTGATTGGCTTTCATTTGACGAATTGGCGAAGTTGCAAGGAATTCATGACACGGTCTGGACAGTTGCCGAGCGTCCTGCCTATCGTCTTCTGCAGGACAGTGCAGACAAATTCCCAGAACGGATAGCGGCAATCGCCAATGAAAAATCTTTGAGCTATCGGGAACTGAACGCGGCGGCAAATCGCTTAGGGCACGTCTTGCAAAGTCGCGGCGTCGGGGTTGAAAAAATAGTTGGCGTGATGTTGAATCGCGGGCTTGAAGTCTACATAG
>JAFQZB010000003.1 GCA_017406175.1 Selenomonadaceae bacterium
TCAAGCCCAGCTCCTCAAAAATTTTTATCGCGCTGTCGAAAGTGTACGTTGAAAAGTTTTCGCCGCTCTCGTTATTGAAAGCCTTAACCAACGAACACAAATCAAAGCGTTCAGTGTAGACGCGGGCGCGGCGCAGGAAACTGTACGCGGCAAGCAACTGGTCGCGGTCAGGGAACTCGGCAACATTCGCTACCGGCTCCAAACTCGACACCATGCATTGAAGACGAATTTTATCCTGCCACTCGTCAAGCGACGGCTCATAAGCCAAATCAAGCGGTTCATTCTCGACCAGCGGCGCAAGATTCCCGCAATCCCACGCAACCGCCCGTATCCTCTGTTCGCCGTCAATCGCAAAGCTCAAGTGCGCCTTGTCCGAACCAATCGCCTTTGCAAACCTTCCGCGAACGCCTTTGCAAGCAAGCACCGGATGCGCATTGCCTAAGCCGTGCGGCTCGAATTTCTCAAACTCCCGCGCCGTGTCGAAACTTATCTGCGCCGGCTCAATCATTGCGTCGACGTACAAGACCGGTTGAAAGTCCTCATCGCGCAAATTCTGTCTGACGTAATCATCAAAACGCCGCACGAGTTCTGGCACGTCCTTAGCCGCGATTGACAGCCCCGCCGCCTGTGAATGTCCGCCGTATTGCTCGAACAGCTCCGCCATAGTGTCAAGGGCGTTCTTCATGTGGAAAGTTGGAATGCTCCTACACGAGCCGCGATAACTCTTCCCGTCCTGCGTCGTCAAAATTATCGTGGGCAAGTTGTAGCGTTCGACGAGTTTACTTGCCGTCAACCCGATAACGCCTTCCTCCCATTTCTCGCCCGCCACGACTAACGAGCACAAATCGCCGCCGTGTTCCTCGCGTAGCTTACGAACCTTATCTTCCGCCTGAAGTAAAATCTTCGCCTCGATGTCCTTGCGTCTTTGATTGAGCTTGTTGAAGTGCTTAGCCTCCGTTTTAGCCTCGTCAACGTTTTCCATGAGCAAAAGCTTTAAACCCCTGTCAGCAGTCTCCAATCGTCCGACTGAATTAAGGCGCGGCGCAATCTGGAACGCAACATGCCCTGTTGAGATTTTCTTATCGCCGAGCAAACCTGAGGCATAAAGCAAGGCTTTCAAGCCAACACACACCGTAGAACGCATTGCCTTTAATCCCATGCGAACTATCTTGCGATTTTCCCCGACGAGCTTAACCAAGTCAGCAACCGTAGCCAACGCCGCAATGTCAATGTCCGTGGTGTAGGTCTGCACGTCGACGCCTCTAAGCTCGTGCATTAGGGCTTGACTGATTTTGAACGCAACGCCCGCGCCGCATAAATTCTTTTCGGGATAGGGGCAGCCCTTCTGATTGGGATTGACGACCGCGACCGCCGATTTAACGTCGTCAAGGGCGGGCAAGTGGTGGTCAGTTACAATCACGTCCAGCACGTCGCATACGCCGGCAATTTCCTTTTCGTTGGTTATGCCGCAATCGACGCTGATTAGGAGCTTGAAACCTTCCGCGCAGATTTTTTTCAAAGCGTCGGGATTCAAGCCGTAACCCTCGGCGCGGGCGGGTATGTAGCTTTCAACGTCGGCACCGAGCTTGCGGAGCGTACGAATCATAATCGCCGACGCGCTCATACCGTCAACGTCATAGTCGCCATAGACGCAAATCTTCTCGCGGGCGTCGAGGGCTTGTTTAATCCTGTCGATTGCCTCGCGCATTCCCAACATCAAAAACGGGTCGTGGAAGGCGGCGGCTTCTGGCTCAAGATAATCCTTCGCCGATTGCGCGTCGCGTATCCCGCGATGATATAAGACCGTAGCCGTCAACTCGCTCACGCCCAAAGCCTTAGCCACCTTTTGAACGCACGCCGCGTCCTTTTCTCTAAGAATCCATTTCTTGCGCATATCAATCCTCCTCAAGCGTCATAGCAATTTCGTCGCAGTTCGGGAATTTCGGACAGTCCATGCAATCTTTCCAAATCTTATGCGGCAAAGATTCCTTAGTCGTCCGTGTGAAGCCGAGCGACCCGAAGAAGTCTGGACGATATGTTAGCGTGAAAAAATTTTTGACTCCGACGGCGCGACCTTCCTCCAAAAGTTTCTTGACGATTGCCGAGCCGATTCCATGCCTTGAGTAATCAGCGTGCACTGCCATCGACCGAACCTCCGCCAATTCGTTCCACGTTAAGTGCAATGCCCCCACGCCGACGATTTTTTTTGTCGAGACCTCTTCGGCAACGACGAATTCCCTTAACGTTTCGTAAAGCGTGCTGTGCGGCTTGGGCAACATGACACCTTGCGCCGCGTAGCCAGCAATCAGCTCGTGTATCTCGTCCACGTCCGCGAACGTTGCCTTGCGATATAAAAACATTTCTATCACCTTCAATCAAAATTCGATTCCCGCTTGCGCCGCGATGCCTTTTTGGAACGGGTGCTTGATGAGTTTCATTTCCGTGACGAGGTCGGCGGCGTCGATGAGTTCGGCTAGTGCGTCGCGACCCGTGAAGACCAAATGCATTTGCGGCGGACGGATTTTTATCAGCCCCAAGACATCTGCCGCGTTGAGCAATCCGAACTTCACCGCGTAATTTACTTCGTCGAGGACGATTAAATCCCACGTGCCCGATAAAATTTCTCCTCGCGCAAGTTCAAGAGCCGTTCGCGCAGATTGTCTTTGTTCGTCGAAATTGTCTTGCGTGATGAAGCCCAGCCCCAGCTGCCGAATTTCGATTCCCAGTGCGTTCAAAGCCTCAAGCTCGCCCGAACGCCTTTGACCTTTGATGAACTGCAGGATTAGGACTTTCAGCCCCGCACCGAACGCCCGGATTGCTAAGCCCAGAGCCGCAGTCGTCTTGCCTTTACCGTCGCCCGTGTGCACGATGATTAGCCCGCGTCTTTCCACGTCGAGTCCTCCTTAAAGTTTTTCCCGCTATGATAGCGCATGATTAAAAATAAATAAAGCGGCTTGCGCAAATCAGCTAATGAATTTATAATGAAAACAAAAAGGAAGTGATTACCTTGGGCACAGCAAGAGAGAGTTTGAAGACGGCACGACGAATCGTGATAAAGGTTGGGACGAGCACGCTGGCGCACGCCGATACTGGCAAGCTGAACTTATACAGGATAGAACATTTGATAAGGGAGATAGCAGACCTGCACAACGCGGGCAAAGAAATAATCTTCGTGAGTTCTGGGGCAATCGCGGCGGGCATGAATAAGCTTGGGATAAAAGTTAAGCCGCAGACCATTCCAGAGAACCAGGCGTTGGCGGCGATTGGTCAGGGCGTCCTCATGCACATCTACGAAAAATTTTTCGCGGAATATGGTCAGACAATCGGGCAGATACTCTTGACTAAGGAAAACGCCGTCGACGAAGAGGCTCGCGCCAATTCCCGCAACTCACTAAGCACGATACTAAGCATGGGAGCTATCCCGGTCATCAACGAAAATGACGCGGTCGGCGTCGACGAAATCCGAATCGGCGACAATGATAACCTGTCCGCAATCGTAGCCGCGATGATTAATGCCGAAGTCTTGATTATCCTAAGTGACATTGACGGGCTTTACACTGGCAATCCGAACGTCGATAAATCGGCGCGACTGATTGACGAGGTGGCGGAGATTGATTCGGAGATTGAACGAATTGCCGGAGGCGCGGGCACTAAGCTTGGGATAGGCGGCATGTTTACCAAGATTCAAGCGGCGAAGTTGGCAACTTCAAATGGGGTGACTATGCTAATCGTCAACGGCTCGACGAACGGTAACTTGCGGCGGGCTTTGAGCGGTGAATCAATCGGTACAATTTTTCCAAGGAGGGAGCGTCATGACTAAGAAATTTATAGCGTGGCTCGTCTTCGCGTTGATGATGTTCTCGGCGAGCGCGCAGGCGGGCATTGCCATTCAAGACAACCGGGCGACCGCAGATTATTGGGCGGGCAAGAACAAACCGGGCGAGGCAGTCTTCGTGGCGACGGCTGATTTGGATATGCTCAACCTGCAGATTCGGCAGAAAAGCTCCAATACAATCGTTGACCTAGCCAGCTACCCCGAAAAAGTTTATACGCAGTGGATGACTAACAAAATCACCGCGACGATGACGCTTGGCGGCTTTGATAAGCCCGAACTCCCGACGCTCTTCAAAAACGGCGCGGCTTTAACTGAATTCAGCTACACGCAAGCTAGGAAGAATTGCGGACTGGACGCCTTGCCTGCCGTGTGTGAAGTTCGCTACGCCTTGACGACTGATAGAACAAACATTAGACTTTTGCCAGAGGAGGCGGGCTGGTTCGAGAGCAAAGACGATACGCACTACGACCAACTGCAAGCGACGGTTCTAGACCCAAGCGAGCCAGTCGCAGTCTTAATCGACAGCCAAGATAAAGAATTCGTCTTCGTGGAGTCTCGGATGTATGCAGGCTGGGTTAAGCCTTCCGCGCTTGCCTTCACAGATAAGGCGACGTGGCAGAAATACGTTGCCCCGCAAAATTATCTGACCGTTATCGCGAGCCGCAAGACAATTCCTCAAGGCAAGGCGTTCTATCAAATGGGCGGCAAGGTTCTGTTAAGGGCGGCTGACTTGCAGAAGGACGGCTCGTGGGCAATCGCCATGCCGACCCTCGACGCGAATGGAACTTTCCTTGAGCAAGGCTTCAACATTCCGAACGATAACGGCGTTGTCAAAGGTGCGTTGGCTTGCTCGGAAAATAATTTGATTCGGCAGGCGTTCAGGTTCCTCGGCGAGGATTACGGTTGGGGCGGTCTTGAAAAGAACGTAGACTGCTCAAGCTTCGTGCAAGATGTCTATCGCTCAGTCGGGATTGAATTGCCCCGCGACACTTCTAAGCAGGAAAAGGCTATGGCGCGTTCAATCTCCCTTAAAAACATGACACGCGACCAAAGACTTGAGATTATCAAGAAGTCTAAGCCTGGTTCGCTACTGTTTACGGCGGGGCATGTCATGCTTTACCTTGGCAATGACGAGAACGGAGAACCAATCGTAATTCACGCGCTGAGCAGTTACTTTACCTTCGAGGACGGCAAGACCCTTAAGCACTACGTCCGCAAGATTATCGTCAGCGATTTGCACTTCCAGAACAAAGACAAGATAGAGATGATTGACAGGCTGACGAGCGTCGGGAATTTCTAAAATGGAAAAGCAGGACAAGTTAATCGCCCGACTGTTCAAGGACACGCTGATAATCTTCCTGCTGTCAATGTTCGTCTCGACAATCGGCTACGTAATTGACGGCATAATCATAGGAGAATTTCTCGGCACGGAGGCAATCGCGGCGTTCGGGCTGACGATGCCTTATCAGAGGTTCGTAACAATTTTCCCCGCCGTCATTGTCCTCGGAATGCAAGTCCTTTGCAGTAAAGCTTTGGGCAGAGGAGACTTGCGCGAGGCGAACGAAATTTTTTCCTTGGCAATGGTTGCGGCGTTGAGTATCGCAATCCTTCTGACGGGCGGCACGCTCCTATTTCCTGAACAATTAGCGGACATTCTCGACGCTGAGGAAAGTCTCGGAGCAATTCGCGGGCTGACGATTGACTTTATGCAGGCTTATGCGTTCGGATTGCCGGCAATGGCGTCGGTCATACTCTTGCCGATAATGCAACTGGACAACGACAGACGACGCATGGTAATTTCAGCGGCGACGTTTGCTATCTGCGATATTGTAGGCGACTTGCTAAACGTCTTTGTACTCGACGGCGGACTTTGGGGCATGGGCATTGCTACGGCGGTTAGTCATTGGATTGCGGCGGGCGTCTTGCTTATGCACTTCCTCAAGCCCGATTCAAGCTTCAAGTTCCTGCCCAAAGCCGTGAGCCTAAGACATTTCCGCCAGATGATTCTAATCGGGCTACCAGTGATTCTGGGACGCGGCACGGCGGTTTTGCGGATTGCGTTCTTTACGAGGATGTCAGTTGTGTTGGCGGGCGAAGTGGGCGTTGCTGCCTATGCTGTACTAGAAAATTTTTCGGGACTGCTGGAGATAATCCCTAGGGCTTTCGGCGCGTCGACGCAAATGATTGGCGGAATTCTAATCGGCGAACAGGATCGCAACTCAATCCTAAGGCTCATGAAACTCGCACTGAAATCTTCGCTGATAATCTCCTTGATAATGACGGCGGGCGTATTCTTAGGAGCACCGCTAATCGCAGACCTTTACACGCAAGAAATAGACGCGACGACGTATCAGACGACGCTTGAAGGGTTGCAACTGGCGATAGCGTTCTTGCCGCTTTGCACAGTCGGGATAATCTTCCAGTATTACTATCAAGCTTGCGGGCGGTTTCGACTGGTGAGCGGCTTGACGATAGCGGGCAATGTCGGATTCATCGTGCCGATAGCCTTACTCCTGACGGCGCACTTTGGACTAGACGGACTGTGGCTTGCCTTCCCGCTGAGCTACGCCGCGTTCCTGATTACAATATTCGTTATAACGTGTCGGCACTGCGGAAGGATAACCTTTAGGCTTGAAGATTATCTGCTACTGCCCGAAGGCTTCGACGTAGTAAACGATAAGCAACTTAATATCACCGTCACGAACAAGGCTGAAGTCTTAGGGCTTTCGGAAAGGACGCAAAACTTTTGTGAGGCAAGCGGTATCGACTCGCGGCGCAGTATGTTCGCGGGCATATGTATTGAGGAGATGGCGGGCAACATTGTCGATTACGGCTTCGACGACGAGAAGAATCATTTCGTAGACGTGCGAGTTATCGTCAAGGGCGAGCAGGTTATAATCCGAATGCGCGATGACTGCCGCTCCTTTGACCCGAAGAAGCAAGCCGAATTGCACAACCCCGAAGACCACGCGGCGCATATCGGCATAAGGCTCGTCCGCAAGATTTCTACCGAGTTCGATTACGTAAACGCATTGAAGCTGAACAACCTGATTATAAAAATTTAAAAAGGAAGCGATTGAGATGTTATTCATGAAAGAGCATGTGACAAAGCAGGCTCGACGAGCAAAGGATGCGTCGCGGCTTTTGGCGTGCGTGCCCGTGGAAGTTCGCAACGGGGCATTGCTAGCAATGGCGTGGGACTTGGAGGCTCGGCAAGATGAGATTTTGGAAGTCAACGCCAAAGAGGTCGCGGCGGCACGAGAGAAGACTACGCGCCCGAACATGATTGACCGACTGATTTTGACGCCTAAGAGGATTGCGGACATGGCGGAGGGCATTCGGCAAATCGTCCGGCTCGACGACCCGATTGGCAAGCTTGACTTTGAAGTCACCCGCCCGAACGGTTTAAAAATTCGCCGCGTGCGTGTACCCTTTGGCGTCGTCGGCATGGTCTACGAGGCTCGCCCGAACGTCACGGCGGACGCGATTGCCCTTTGCATTAAGTCTGGCAATGCTTGTATCCTGCGCGGCGGCTCGGAGGCGATTCGCACCAATAAAAAAATCGTCGACATCATGAAGGAGGCGGCGGAGGCTAATGGCATTCCGCCCCGGTCGATTGAGTTCATCAGCATTCTTGACCGTGATTCAGTCGTAGTCATGTGCAGGCTTCGCAAGCTAATCGACGTGATTATCCCCCGCGGCGGCGCAGGACTGATTCAGCGTATCATTGAGCACAGCACCGTTCCTGTTATCGAGACCGGTACCGGCGTCTGTCACACGTTCATTGATAAGACTGCCAATCAAGACATGGCGATTAAGGTTTGCATTAACGCTAAGACCTCGCGCCCGTCGGTGTGCAACGCTATGGAAACTTTGCTTATTCATGAAGACATTGCCGAAGAGTTCCTACCCAAGATTGCGGCGGCTATGACGGAGGCGGGCGTTGAGTTGCGCGGCGACGAGGCTTGCAGAGAAATCCTCCCCGACATGAAAGAGGCGACCGAAGACGATTGGACGACCGAATACAACGATTTGATTCTGTCGGTTAAGATTGTCGACGACGTGGACGCCGCGATTGCTCACATAAACACCTACGGCACCGCACATTCAGACGCGATTATCACCGAGGACAAAGCCAATGCCACGAAGTTTGAACAGATGATTGACTCTTCGACGGTTTATGTTAATGCCTCGACGCGCTTCACTGACGGTTTTGAATTTGGCTTAGGAGCGGAGATTGGTATCAGCACCCAGAAACTACACGCCCGCGGACCGATGGGGCTTGAGGCTTTGACGACGACCAAATATCTTGTTGACGGCGACGGGCAGATTAGGTAATGGGCTACCTTCGCACGCTGAAAAATTATTTGCGCACGCCCAAGGCTCGTCACGACTTCAAAGACTACGCCCGCGCCCTTTGCATGATTCTTTTAACGGCACTTATAATTTTTCTTATCGGAAAGGTTATCGATTAAATGACGACTTCACTAGTCCCTAGTCCCGCGTCCCTCGTCACTAAAAAAATTGGGATAATGGGCGGAACGTTCGACCCGATTCACCTAGGGCATTTGGCGACGGCGGAGGCTGTGCGCGAAAGCTTTGCACTCGACGAAATATTATTTATCCCCGCTGCCCGCCCACCACATAAACTCGGCAAGCTCGTAACTGACGAACAGCACCGCTTAGCGATGACGACTTTGGCGACGCAATCAAATAAATTCTTCCGCGTCTCGGATATGGAACTTAAACGCAAGGGCTTATCCTACACCCTAGACACGATGAACGAACTGCATAAAATTTTTGGACGCTCAACGGAATTATTCTTTATAATAGGCGCGGATTCATTGGCGGATTTATCTAAGTGGCACGCCGCCCGCGAGCTTGTGGAGAAATGTCACTTCATATCGACGACGCGGCAGGGTGTGGACGTGGACTTTTCTGCGGTGGAAAGTTTCTTCGGCTCGGCGGCAAGCAAACATATTCATCGCGTGACAACACCGGGCTTAGAGATTTCCTCAACAGACATTCGCGACAAAGTCAGGTGCGGGCGTTCAATAAAATATCTCGTGCCCGAAGTCGTCGAAGACTACATATTAGGAAAGGGGCTGTATCTGTGACGAACTTGGATTACCTTTACAACAAGGAGGCAGTCAAAGGGCTTTTCGGCGCAAATTACTTCAGCGGCAAGGAATTGGGCTTCCGAACTATAGAACGCGGCACGATTCTTCCGCATAACCACACCGGCGACGACGGCAAGTGGACATGGCTTGGGCTGGGCGGCATTGTCGACAGCAACGGCGAATTCATAAAGGAAAGTTTTATCCATACGGGGGTTGGCGGCGCGTATAAGCCGGAATCAGTCCTTCAAAGTCCAAAGACCGTAATTTATCTGGGCATTTCTTACTTTATCTGGGGGCATTGCTTGACGGATAACATTCGGCGGCTTTGGTTCTTGAAAAGCGAGTTCATGGAGCAATTCAAGAACTGCCCGCTCGTTTACATTGCCTGGGATAAGTACGACATTGAGTATCAGCAAAATTTTAAACGGTTGCTTGAGATTTTGGGCGTGGACGTCAGCAGGTTGCAAAAGATAACTAAGCCGACGCAGTTTGATAAGATTATTCTGCCCGACGAGGCTTTTTACGTTGACAACAGAAGAAGATTCACCAAGGAATATTGCGAAATGATTGAACGGGTTCGAGACTTTGCTTTGAAGAATCGGACGCCAGTCGCCAACAAGAAGGTTTATTACTTCCACGGGCGCAATCAGATTGGGGAAGAGCGGCTAGCGCAATATTTCAAGGCAAAGGGCTACGAGATAATTCAGCCTGAAAACCTCACACTCGACGAGCAACTCAACTGGCTCATAAACTGCGAAAGTTTTGCCTCGACGCTGGGTTCCGCTTCGCATAATTCTCTTTTCCTGCGTGACGGCACGGAGACGATTTTTATTCCACGATCCTCCGACCGATTCACGGTTTATCAACAGGCATTGAATCAAATTCGCCCGCTTAAGGAATTCTACGTTGATTCGTCAATGTCAGTGTTCAATCAAGCGTTCGGGGTGTATTGCTACATAATCAGTCGGCAGCTGAAAGAATTCTTCGGCGACAAGTGGGCGGGCTACGAGGAAGGCGACTTCAAGACTTTTCTGCGATACATAAAATCTTCTTTGGATAATGACGTTGTCGTCAATCCGAAAATAAAGGCTTCTTACGATAAGATTCTGCCGGACTTCCTAGATCAGCTTAAACAACACAAAGATTTGATTGCGGCTTATGACTTGCCGACGGATTGGGAGAAAGCTTTATGACGATAGACCAAATGCGCCGGCAACGTGACGTTGCATCCAGTGAGGGCGGCTCAAGCATGACGATAGACCAAATGCGCCGCGAGCTTCAACGGCGGCTCAAGAAGAAAAGATTTGCGCATTCAATCGGCGTGGCAAATACTGCCGTTAAGCTGGCAAAAAGATTCGGCGTGGACGAGACCAAAGCTTATATCGCTGGACTCCTTCACGACTGCGCAAGGGAATTCGAAAACGACGAACTGCCCGCCCAAGCAAAAGCACGCGGTATAGAAATCGACGAGGTCGAACGGGAAATGCCTTTGCTCCTGCACGCTTACATTGGCGCGAAGATGATTAAGGAGATTTACGGCGTGGACAACGCGGAGATTGCACAGGCGATTTGGCGGCACACGGTCGGCGCGGCGGATATGACGCCTCTGGACAAGATTATTTACTTCGCGGACATGATTGAGCCGAATAGAGATTATCCCGGCGTGGAAAAGCTCCGTGCCCTTGCCGAGACCGCCGACCTTGACGAAATCTTATTGACGGCGTTTAGTGAGTCGATAATCTTCGTCGTGCAAAAGAATTCACTGGTTCACCCCGACACCGTCGCCGCCCGAAACTTTCTTTTAGTACATAGATAATAAGTGAGCGGACAATCATGGCTAACGAAACCAAGAACAACATAGAAAAGAAACGCAAAAGCATGAGACGCAGGCGCAGGATAAAAGCCTTCCGCCTGGTTTTTGCGTTGGTGATTTTGTGCCTGATTGGTTCCGCGATTTTGTTTGTCGGGTTCAGCGTGTATAATGCGGGCGTGCGTGTCTACAATGAGTTCGTCGAGATGTACAAAGGCTACAACGACCGCCGAACGGCTCGCGTTGGCTCGGCTGACCCGAAATTTGAAGGCTACACGAATATTTTAATCCTCGGCGTGGACGACAGCCAAAGGCAAGAGGCGGATACGGTTTTGGTTCTAAGTTTCTCCAACGACACCGGCAACAGCAGGATTATCGGCATACCCCGCGACACGTGGATAGCGACCCGCAGTTATTCGGGCAGGCTCGGTTCGCTTTACGGCTGGGGCGGCGCAAGTACCGTCGTCCGTGAAGTTTCAAAGCTCTTGGGTATTTCGATTCACCAATACATAATCATCGACATGAAGACGTTCGCGGATTTGATTGACACGCTCGGCGGGCTTGATATTTACGTCGAAGAGAACATGGACTACGACGACGAGGTAGCGGGTTTGTCGATTCATATTCCGCAGGGCTATCAGCATTTGTCAGGCGAGGAAGTGCAAAAGTATCTACGCTACAAGGGCGAGAAGCTCGGCGACGTGGGGCGCGTACAACGCCAGCAGAAATTTATCAAGGCGTTGTATGCAAAGGTTCTTCAGCTAGACACGATACCGAAGCTACCAGCCATTGCCGACATTTTCCGCAACCGAATGGAGACCAGCGCGGAGATTTTCGACTCAGCACACCTAGCGAACGTCCTAAGGAAGATGAGCTCAGACCCGCCGATAACGATTATGATACCAGGCTCGGAGAATGTGGACGGGGCATGGGTTCCGAACGTCGCTGAACTTCAAACGCGAATGAGTGAACTTTTCCCAATGCAGGATATGATTCAGCAATCTGACGCGGGCGACGCGGACAGCGAAGCCATTGGCGATTAAAAAATTTTTTGGA
>JAFQZB010000179.1 GCA_017406175.1 Selenomonadaceae bacterium
CAGAGAAAGCCTATTCTGCCGATTATCGATTCAAATGCCCGTTGATTAACAGGCGGATTCTCGTCAAAAATTTCCTTAAGATAGCGCACGAACCGTAGATAAGAAACTTCGTCAGCAATTTTATATCCACTAGGAAATCTTTCCTTCAAGACATAACCACATTTAAAAGTTAAAGTCAAACTGCCTCTATGGAAAATTTTTCCAGTACGTTTATAAATTTTCGAGAGTTTAACCTTTATCAGTTCAACAGGATAATTTTTTTCACGCACCAAATTGTTAATTATCTCTTCAAAAATTTTTTCTTCTATTATTTCAGGAAGATTTTTAATTAACTCATTTTCATCAAGTTCGTTTTCGTCGGCAAAGACAACCGCATTGATTTCTTCATCGAAATGAAAAATACTAATTGACAAATTTATCTTGGTGATGAAGAACCAAAGCATTTCCGCATCAGCAGTGTCTAAAAAATTTTTAGCATCGTCCAGTGTGAGAAAGGATTTTCCGTTAGTCAACGCATGAAGAAAGTAAAAAATTTTATTTACGTCGGAACGATATTTATTAAATTTGCCGACCGATTTTGCTTCAATCTGTCGAACTCTCTCGCGAGTTACGCCAAAATTTTTTCCAATCTCTTCAAGAGTGTCTCCTTTGGCTCGGCGACACACAACATTAAATTCGCGTTCACTCTTGAACAAAGAAGCAAAAATTTTTTTCGCGCAAGCCTTCAAGTTGAAATGAAGTTCATTAGCAAAATTTTTTAAATTATTGACGTCGAAATAAATTGAATTTTCAGCAATGTATTCAAGAAACTCGGCAAGCGTCAAATATTCGGGCAAGCCAATAAGAAAAAAGTTGGCGTCTTCAAAATCGCAAGCAAGCAAGAAAGGTTGCACTCTTTTGTTTTTAAATTCGTCAGGCAGGTCACGAAACAAACTTTTTATCGTCACGGTCGTGGAAAATTTTTCAAACGCCAAAATTATTAAATCAATCTGCGGGTCATGACTCAATGCCGCATTACGCAAAAATTCGTCAAGCTCTTCATTTGCAAGCTGTAAAATTTCCTGCGATGTCTCTTTTTTCTGTAGAGTAAAGAAATTTTTTAGCGTCGAAATAAAATTCTTAAAAGAACCTTGACCAAAATTTCTCAATCCATGAAAATTTCTTTGAGAGACAATCAAAATATCAGCAAGCGTTCTATAACCGTTGAACTTCAGACAACGTTGCACACGGGTATTAAAATCTAAATCAGAGATTAAAACCTTTTCATACGGTGAGAGGTCATCAATGTTGAAATAATTTTTAAGTGATTCGTCTATTACATCAAGCTCGTTAGAAATATTTTGCGGTTGAGAAATTTCTTCAGCAGGTTTATGCTCTTGGAAATCAAGTAAATTCTTTATTTTCTCAACTTGTTCACGCGACACGGAATATTCAGCACGATAAGCAATAAAATCTTCTTTATCCAATTCGTCAATAAATTTCTTGCCCGATTCTTCACAGTACTTAAGAAAATCTTCGTATCCGAGTAATTTTTTTTCGATAAGGTTGTTACTCTGCAAAAATATCATCCTAACTTCTGTACCAATAAATAAAAAATACCTACTGTTGAATACTATAACACATCAAAAAGTGTTTGTCATGGAATGCACAAAAAATTGTGCGAAAATAGAACACGCGGCTTTTGTGGAAGTGGTAAAATACGTGAAAGCTAATTTTTAGCGAAATGTTCATTTATGCATTTCACTTTGTGAAATGCTGAAAATCCCGCGTCCTGACGCGAAAAAACGCTTCAAAAAATGCCAGTCGCTCCGCTCCTTGAACCTGCGGTTAGCTACAGAAAGGGGGAAAATCTTCATGGCGATGTATCATTTCCGTATCAAGTCGGACAAGAAACCCAACGGAACAAAAATTTCCGCTGTCCAGCACGTCGATTATATAAATCGTGAGGGAACTTTTACCCACGACGAGCACTGGAAACAAACCAACAAATTCGTCGGCAATTTCATCACGACGGCTCAGATGCCAAATGCACTCGACGGAATAAATGCACTCCTTTACAAGACCGATGATTTTGGCTCTTTTAAAAATTCTGAACGCGGTATTGAAGTCACTGAAAATTTTTCCCACACCACGATTGCCATTGCGCTCATGTTAGCAGACAAAGCTTTGAATCATCAACCGCTGATTATCAATGGTTCTCCGGATTTCCATAAGACAGTGCTCCAAGTCGCCCTTGAGGATAATCTCACCATTTCTTTTCAAGATAAACTTATGCAAGGAACTTTTGAA
>JAFQZB010000021.1 GCA_017406175.1 Selenomonadaceae bacterium
CGCGGGAAGATTCTTCGGAAGACAGCCGCCGATACGAACGGCAAATCCAGCGGGAAATAAATTATGCTGTCGGCGTCCTTGATGATTCGGTTCGCCATCTCGTAGCCCGAAGTTGTAACGACCGATACGAGGATTGGCGACTTGGGAAATTCGCGGCGGAATTCTTTGATAAGCGGACTAGTCGCTACTATTTCTCCGACGGACGCCGCGTGCACCCAGATACAATTCTTTTTCGCCACGGGGTCGAGTGCGCCCTTAGGGAAGAAGCCGAAGCTCTGTTTAATCCTCTCGACGAACCCGCGCTCGCGTATCGAACGAATCATGAACACCGGAATTATTAGAATCACGACGAGTATCGCCGCTAGGTTGTAAAGTAATTGCAATGAACACGCTCCTAACTAAAAATTTCGTCGATTATAACATAAAATCTGCCGCTGTGATATAATCTGAAAAAATTCTTAGCAAGGGAGCGCGTCAGATGTCTGCAGGGAAAATCATTCTGTTTTGCATTGGAGGCTTGCTTATGAACGTGGCAGGCTCGGCATTCGCGCAATACTTTAATTTGCCCGTCTACCTCGACACGGCGGGCACAATTTATATCGCGGCACTCGGCGGCTACGTGCCTGGCATCGTCGTCGGGTTCCTAACTAATCTTTGTAAAGCTGGCATCACGCCCTCGGAAATGTATTACGGCTCAGTCAGTATCCTCGTTGCAATCTTCGCGGCGTTCTCTGCGCGGCGGGGCTTCTTCGACAGCTATATAAAAATGTTCGTCTTGATTATCCCGCTAGCTTTGATAACTGGCACGTGCGACTTGCTAATAGAAGACTTCCTGAACTCGACGAACCTCCTTAAGTCAGTCAACGAATTTGAATCCAGTTTCGGCGGCAACTTTATCAACGAAATCATCGATAAGGGCTTATCTTTGCTAGTGGCGTTCGTCCTGCTGAGGTTCTCGCCGCCCGATGTCAAAGAATCGTTGCGTTCACTGGGAAGAAGGCAAGCCCCGCTACCAGACGAAATGAAAGACGCCTTGAACGAGAGAAATTATTTGTCGTCTTCGCTAAGGACAAAGACGCTTACACTTTTAATGCTTAGCTCGCTGTTCGTGTCGTTCTCTATCGCGCTGATAAGTTATCTGCTTTTCAAAGACGCCGCCATTGACGACCGCATTAAATCCGTTGACGCAATGGACAGCGTTGTATTGAGCAATATAAATCCCGAACACGTCGACGATTACATAAAGCATGGGCGCATCCTCGAAGAATACCGGAAGATTGAAGAAAAGCTCTATACCCTAAAGAACACCAACAGCGACATAAAGTTTATCTACGTCTACAAAGTCGAGGCGGACGGTTTTCACGTCATCTTTGACCTAAACACGTCGATGATTGAGGCTGATAAGCCTGGCGACGTTGTGGAGTTTGAAGAGAGCCTCGCACCTTACATTGATGATTTGCTTGCGGGCAGACCCATTCCGCCGATAATCACTGACGACGAATACGGGCACTTGCTCACGCTTTACAAGCCGCTTTACGACAAGAACGGCAATTGCCAATGCTATGCGGCGGTAGATTTGTCAATGGACATCTTATCCGATTACGCTCGCACTTTCGTTATTAAGTTGCTTGCCCTGTTCGCGGGGTGCTTTGTCTTCATTTTTGCGATAGGGCTTGCCTTCGTGGAGAACAACATTATCTTGCCCGTGAACACGATGGCTTATTGCGCTAAGAATTTTTCCTACGACAACGAGGCGGCTCGCGAACGCAATATCGAACGCATTAAGGGCTTGAGGATTCACACGGGCGACGAGATAGAAAATCTTTACTCCGCACTGATTCGGACGACGGAAAACCTTTTGAGCTATTTTAGGTATCTGCAACGCGCCAAAGGTCAAGTGGCTGACATGCAAGTAAAAGTTTTGGAGATGGACAAGATAGCGCACATTGACTCGTTGACGGGCGTTAAGAACAAAACCGCTTACACCGAAGAGATTGCCAAGCTCGATAAAAAGATTGCGGCGGGCGACGCTAAGTTTTGTATCGTGATGATTGACGTAAATTATCTTAAGCGCGTCAACGACACCTACGGGCACGAACGCGGCAATGAATATCTGGTTAATGCTTGTCGGCTTGCTTGCGGCGTCTTCGGCAAGGAGCATGTCTATCGCGTCGGCGGTGATGAATTCGTCGTGCTAATTGAGGGCGATAAGGTCTCGTTGTGCAAATACTTCGTGGCGCAGTTCGGAGTTGAGATGAATCATAAGCTTTCCAATGAAATGCTCGCCTTGTGGGAAAAGGTCTCGGCGGCGATTGGCGTTGCTTACTACGAGGCGGGCAAGGACAAGACAGCGGACGAAGTCTTCAAGCGGGCGGATAAAGAAATGTACGCTAATAAGTTGACTATGAAGGCAGCAAGGACTGATTGACATGAGAAATAATTTGCCGTCCCCGATTGTGATATGCGTTGGGGCTGTCGGTTTGAACTTATGCGGCTGGTTCGTCGCGAAAACTTTGGGCTTGCCGCTGTATTTGGACACGGGCGGCACAGTCTTAATCGCAATGATTAGCGGCTACGTTCCAGGTATCGTCGTCGGGTTCGCTACGAATTTCTTAACGTCATTCATCGACGAAAGCGAGATGTATTATTGCTCGGTCAGTATCTTCGTCGCGATTTGTACGACGTTCCTTGCCCGGCGCGGCTACTTCCAAACTTTGCCAAAGACACTCTTGACGATACCCCCGTTGGCTCTGATAGCGATGACCCTAAGCGAGTTCATCGGGAAGTTTTTATTCTGCAATGGCGTCGTCCAAGCCCTAAGCGAAATCCAAATGAACTTCACGGCGATTTTCCTGCGTGAACTCGTCGACAAGGGCTTAGTCGTCTTAGCGGCGTTCGTGCTGTTGAAGTTCCTTCCGCCACGTGTGAAAGATATTTTCCGCGGCTTAGGTCAAAGGCAGGCACCCCTAACCGCCGAGATGAAAAGCGCAGTTTACGCCCGAAAGTGTCCAAAGTCGTCGCTCCGCGTGAAGATTCTTCTAATCTTGATGTTGAGTTCGCTTTTTATCGCGGCGTCGATTGCGTCAATCAGCTACAAGATTTTCGAGCAAGCGTGCGTTGGCGTGCAGGTGAAGATTGCCGACGGCTTAGCGACCATTGCCGCCAGCCAACTTGCCGCCGCGCAGAGTCCCGCTTACCTTGAAGAAAATCTCCTGAGCATAAGGAACAGCAATCCCGACGTTAGAAATCTTCGCGTGGAAAAATTTTCGGCGGCGGGTTCGCAAGTCATCTTCAACAGCGGCGATAACTCTTCCGACAAAAAAATTTTGGAGCACCTCGACGACCTGATTGCAGGAAGACCAATCCCGCCGATAATCGCCGACGACATCTTGACGCTTTGCAAACCAGTTTACGACGCGGCGGGGCAGGCTCAATGCTATGTCGTGATTGAACTGACTTTGGACTTAATCTCCGACTACGGCAGGGCGTTTACTGCTAAGGTGCTCGCGTTGTTTTCGGGGTGCTTCGTGTTCGTCTTCGTAATCGGCTTGCGGTTCGTGGAAAATAATATCGTCCTGCCGGTCAACACCATGGCTTATTGCGCGAACAACTTTGCTTACGACAACTCCGAGTACTGCGCCAATAACGTCGAACAGATAAAGCGGCTCAAGATTCACACGGGCGACGAGATAGAAAATTTATATCACGCGCTGTTGAAGACGACGCAGAACGCTAAGGACTACTTCGAGAGGTTGCGGAGGGCAAAACGGCAAGTCGCTGAGATGGACGAACTAGCGCATAAGGATTCGTTGACGGGCATAAAGAACAAAGCCGCCTATGACGAGGCGACGGCTCTGCTTGATGAAAAAATTTCTGCGGGCGTGGCGAAGTTCTGTATTGCTATGGTCGACGTGAACTACCTAAAGAAAGTTAACGATACCTACGGGCACGAGAAAGGCAACACTTACCTTTTGAACGCGAGCAAGCTAATCTGTTCGGTCTTCGGCGAGGAGCATGTTTATCGGATTGGCGGCGATGAATTTGTCGTGGTTCTTGAGGGCGATAAAGTTTCGTTGAGCAAGTACTTCGTCAAGCAGTTCAATGCGGAGATGGCTCGGAAGAATGCTAACCAGTCGCTGGAGCCTTGGGAGAAAGTCTCGGCGGCAGTCGGTCTTGCCTTCTACACAGCGAACGATAAGACGGCGGAGGAAGTTTTCAAGCGGGCTGATAAGGAAATGTACGCTAACAAGTTGGCTATGAAGGCGACACGCACTGACTAAAGCAAAGGGAGGATTCACAGTGGAGAAAATTAATCGCGTGTTCTTAATCGTTTTGGATAGCGTAGGCATTGGCGGGGCGTCGGACGCAAAAGCTTTCGGCGACGACAACCCAAATACTTTGAAGTCAATCGCCGCGTCGAAGAAGTTTCACACCCCCAATTTAGCGCGGCTCGGTTTGTTCAATATCGACGGCATAGACTTTGGACGGCGTGAAGAAAATCCTTGCGGGTCGTTCGCCAGAGTTCGTGAGGCGTCGGCGGGCAAGGATACTACGATTGGGCATTGGGTGCGACTTGTTCAATGTTGAAAAGACGTTGCGCTTGAGAAATCAAGCGAACTGGTAATCCGAAGAGTGGAATGAGGGAGTAACGCCCCGAAACGCTCTCCTTGATACTCCGACTGGCGGAAGCGTCAGAAGCTCGGTGAAGTCGGCAGAGAGGCACCGTAACATTAAGTTGAC
>JAFQZB010000180.1 GCA_017406175.1 Selenomonadaceae bacterium
CAAAGTTCGCACATGAGCATTCGACTGTTGACGTTTATTTTGTAGGAAAAATCTTTTGGCTCAGCTTTTTTCCAGCCGCCATCTTTCCAAACGCATACATGTTTCAAAGCCATAATCAAATCGTCTCCAAATTGTCATAACATGATACTTAGTGCAGAATTCTTTTAAATTTCTTTGATATACCTCAAGAGAATTGATAACTTATTAATAATTTCTATTTTATTACTTCTATATTCTATGTCAAATTTATATGATTATTAGTGATTCCCATATTGCCAAAGAGGTTATTGGCATTATTTGATTCATGAATTTCTTTGCTTAAACATCTGAAATGATGGAACATGGCATAATAAGAAAATGATAATTCCTCACCAATTTTGCCATTACGATTTTTAAGTATTATAATTTCCATATCACGCTCGGATTTCCCTTTCATCTGTCGGAGCGTTTTTTCGGCTTTGCCTGTACTTGTTCCAGTCTTAATTTGTTCCATGTTGGCGTGTTGCAGACCGAGACAAACATCGGCAGTATATTCAATGGCTCCAGATTCTTTTAATGCAGCCATGCTAATTACGTCGGCGTAGCTCATTCTATTCATTGAAGACAAGATGACGACAGGAATTTTGAAGTCGCGAGAAAGTTGCTTGAGTCGAAGAACGTTATAGTCGACTGCTTGTTTGTCGGTCATGTGTGTGTCATGCGCTTTGAGGATTTGAAGATAATCAATAAAGACGACAGGCAAAGAATTTAATTCATATTCGTAAGTTTCAACGATGCGTCTAATATCATCAGCGTCAGTAGTTCCTACACTACATTCAGTGCGTAGATATGGCGCGACTTTTTTGAAAACCTCTCTTGCTTGAGCGACGGTCTTACCTTCTTGAATCATGGAGTGAACGGTTTTGGCTTTATGCTTGTTTTTTTCATCATGCCAAAAAAGTTGGTAAGAAATCCGACTGATGTGACGCTCGTAAAGTTCCTCCTCACTCATCTCCATGCTGATGTAGAGAACATCTTGTTGCTGTTGGGCGATTTGAAATGCTATTTGCAAAGCAAGAGCGGTTTTGCCAGTACCAGGAGTACCAGGAATAACATAGAGTCCTTCATATAGACCGCCGTCAAGAGCTTGGTCGAGTGACTTCCAACCCGTAGAAATTGCTTTGCGACCAGTGTGAATATTTTTCTCCCAAGTATCAATCTTGGCGAAATCTGTTAGTTTGAAACGAGCTTGTTGTTGTAGTTCATTGACTTTATTCGGAATATCAGCAACGAGTTGGAAAAAGTCATTACGGAATTTTACGAGGCTTTCGTTCTGATCCTTACAACTTTCAACGATAAGATTTACTTCGTAAAATTGAATACGCATACCGCGAAGAGTGTCAGCAAGTTTGTCTGTTGCTTTTTGTCCGGCTTCATCAGCGTCTAAATTTAAAACCAGAGGCAGATGAGGTCGGATATTTTTTTCTCTCAGCCAATCAATGAGTTTGTCGACGTTGCTTGTACTGCCTAGAGCAATAGCATCGTTTCCAGCTTCAATAATGGAAAGTGCGTCGAACTCTCCTTCAACAACGACGACGTGTTGCTTAGACGTTTTCAAAATATCAATGTTGAAAATATTCCCCGTGCCAGCTTTCATCTTTGGAATTTTATTTTCGTCAGTGGAACGAGCAACGTAAGATTCCTTGCTTGTCGGAATGATGACACGAGGCGAAGGGTAAATTTTCTTTTCGCCACGCTTGGTCGGATGAATCCAATCTGCTATATAGCCACAGTTATATTTTTCAGCAGTCTCATAAGAAATGCCGCGTTTAATGAAATAATCCGTTTCGCGTAGGTGACTGGCGGCGAGGAGTATGTCTTCAGCTACGACTTCAACATTGGTTGAATTCTCTAAAGGAGTCTCTTTTGAAATAGCTTGCCTATGTGTATGGGAGATTCTTTTAAATTTTTTCTTGGGAACTTCTAAACCGTAAAGAGCGGAGACTTGTGCGATAGCCTCAATATTGCTGAGGTGATGTTCCGCCGCGTAAAAATTTATCACATCTCCCGACGTGTCGCATTTGAAACATTTGTAGCGGAAAGATTGCCCTTTGATAAGCTTAACTCCCGTGCCGTCTGAGCCAGAGCCATTGCCGCAAACCGGACAAACATATCCGCCTTTTTTCGCTTCTTGTGTGAAGTAGATTTCTGGGTGGGCATGGATATAGTCGAGATTGTCTCTAATCAATTTGGCTTGCCTCCCTTGATGTTTCCAGAAGTGACAGTGAAGGAAATTTTGTAAAATGCTGTTCCTTTTTTTTCAAAGCGATAAGATTTAACCAGTTTGATTTTGACCCAGTAATCGAACATCTTGCGTATATTGTCGCGAATATTTTTTACCTTATGACGGTCAGAAACATCAAGTTTCAAATCTTCGTGAATGGTCGCAAATAGTATGCCATTGTTTTTGTATTTATTTTTGGAATTTTTTACTAAAGAAATTTTGGTCAGTAAGTAATTGCACAGCAGTGCATTTTGCATGGTTTTGCGTACGGGGACTTTCATGTATTCTGTTTGCCATGATGTAATCTGTTTAAGCTTCTCGGCGTACTTGAATATAGGAGATAGTCTGTTGATTCTGTAAACCTTGACCATTTTGCTGTTTTTAGCAGACTTCATTTCCAAAATGCTTACGTCCAAAATGTCTTCGTTAAGAGCAATCGGGCGATATTTTTCTCCGTGAAGTTTTATAAATGCATTGTTGCCGAATTTATCCTTTAAGTCCATAGAAATTCGCATGCATCTGAGTTCATCGAGATGTTGTTCAATGACTTCAACAAGCTCAGATTGAAAATGGTCAGGAACATTGCCAAAAATGTGTTGTAAGATATTCCTACTGGTGAACAAAATATTTTCTGCGCGGTAAAACGAGTAGAGAGAATTCAAAATGAGTTCATGGGTCTCATCGAATTTTCCGTCGAACGTAACTCCGGAATTTACGTAATCAAGCTTAGCATAGGTTATTAACGTCTTTTCGTTGTTAAATGGGGTAGCGAAAATTTCTCCAAATGGAGCCACTGTTAGTTTACCGAAGAGTTTGGTCAAATTCTGTTTGTGTTCCGCCGGCAGATTCGTGTTGAAACTATCGTCGATTATGATCAAATCATCATCGTCGAAACAGAATTCTTCGATTTCGTTGTTCGGTTTAATTTTTTCCTTAGCCATGGTAACCTCCGGTTTCAATCACTATTCAAAAGTCTGGAAACAAAAGACTGTGACATATTCAGCCGCGAAGCGATTTCTTTTTGTTTAAAACCGTTTTTGTACAGACGTTTAACTTCTTCCTTGTAATCAGATTTACGTTTGAAGTTATCTGCCGATTCAAATTGAATTTCATCATAATCGCGTTGCTCAATCACGAACGATAAATATTTTCCGTCTTTTTTACCAGATATGGTGGCAATTCCCTTGACCTCGTCTATTGTGGTTTTGGTGTCGAGTAACTGATTTGCTAATTCCATTGAAAAATATTTTAGAGGTTCTACTTTTTCTTCAATGTATCCATTATTCATAAAATCACCTTTGTAATATTACTGATATAATCAATGTTACACTATATTTGATGAGTTGTCAACCACATGTAAATTGGAATTTTGTATATCGTACAATTCACGAGAGTGTTTATTTCTTCAATTTGGAATATCATTTTAAATCAAAATATAGAATGCGTAAATATAAGTAGAAGTGCTAATGGAAAAATCTGGAGAAATTGTAATAATGTTAAAATCGAAAGTGGGACATTTTTGGATTTTAGCATTTTGTTATCTGGTTCGTTTTTGTAAAAAATGACCATTTTAACCGCAGGTTCAAGGAACGTAGTGACTGGCAAGTTTTTTTGGCGATTTATCGCGTCATGACGCGGGATTTTAAGCGTTTCACGAAGTGAAATGCGAAAGTGAACATTTCTTGACAAAAATCAGTAAGAATAACTTGGTTCTTTAACTTGAGAGTCTTGCTTTACAAATTTGGAGTGCTTGATATAATGTATAAAAATAAAAAAGGAGAATCCTTGTATATGACTTCGATGAAAAAATTGGAAGACAAACTGGAGAAGAAAAAAATCAGACTGCAAAAATTACTTGTCGAAAAGGATAAGCTTGAAATTAAAATAAAAGAACTCCGAGCGGATATTGAGAAATTGCAGGCTAGTCAATTTGAGCAATTCAAGAAGGCGGCAAAAAAAGAGAATATTGAAATTCGTGTCGATGACATTCCAGAGATTTTACAACTCATTAAAAATCTTCAACAAGGTTCAAAAATTGAAATACTAGAAACAACCGATACCAACACGTTATCCGCTAGCTCGTCGTTTGAATCGTCTCCAAAAGATAATGCTGACACAAATACAATTACTCAGCGTAATGGTCTGCGCACTTTAGACTCTCTGGAATCAGTAGCGTCAATTACAGCGAGAAAATAACGATGCGTCATATAGATGCATTCTCGTCGAGAATAATTTATTTAGTTGATAATATCGAGGTGACATTATGGCGGATTATAACTCTCGTTACCGTGACTCCGTTTTTCGTTCCTACTTCAATGAGCCTGTCAGACTTCTTTCTCTTTGTAACGCCGTTCTTGCTACTCAATACACAAATTCCGATGAGCTGAATATCAACACTCTCGAAGGCATTTTCTTCGACAAGCAGAAGAATGACATCTCTTGCACTATTGACAATCACTTCCTCGTGCTTATTGAACATCAGACTACCGTCAACGAGAACATGCCCTTCCGCTGTCTGTCATACGTTGCTGAACTTCTCAACAACTTGATTAAAAATAAGAATAAACTCTACAAAAAGGGCTTGATTAAGTTTCCTAAACCGAAATTCTTCGTGCTCTACGACGGCAATGAATACGAACCTTTGCAAAGACAAATGCACTTGTCCGACGCTTTTGACGGTGACGCTGATTCTCTCGAACTCGTCGTCACTGCTTTTAACATCAACTACGGTTTGCCACAACCACTATTGCAACATTGCCGGTACCTTTCCGACTACAGTACGCTTGTCGGCAAAGTTAAGGAAGGTATTCGGCTTGGACTGTCTCGCCGTGATGCTATCAGACGTGCAGTCAAATTTTGTCTCGACAACGGCATTATGGGTAATTACCTTGTTGAACATTCTGAGGAGGTTTTCAATATGTTGGCTCTCGAATGGAATATGGACGACGCCTTGCAAGCTCGTTTCGATGAAGGACGCGACGAAGGAATTGAAGAGGTTGCTGTCAACATGATTCGTGACGGCGAGCCACTCGATAAAATTCTTAATTTCACTAAACTTTCTTTAGACCGCATAAAGGAGCTTGCAAAAAATGTTGAGAATAACTAAGGACAACGATGTATCCGAATTGCAAGCAGAAGGTCAGCAACCCCACGGCTAAAGCCGGGGGCTTGTTTGAAAAATAGAACAAGTCCTTGCTGACTAGCCTAAGTCTTAACTGACTACGTTACCTGCGAATAGATAGGTACCGGCGGACGTAAATCCTAATCTGCCGCTCTA
>JAFQZB010000181.1 GCA_017406175.1 Selenomonadaceae bacterium
AGAATTTTTTCAACCTTGCTCATTGTCTTCGATTAGAGGGGAGGTTAAACTCATGGCGGATTCAGGAGAATATCGCTCGACACTTCGGCAAATCATGATAAATGCGACGCTCGGTGGACTTTTATTCGGCTATGATACAGGCGTCGTCAACGGTGCATTGCCTTTTATGGTGGCACCAGACCAACTTAATCTTGACCCGTTGCAAGAAGGCATGGTCGTTTCGGCATTATTGGTCGGCGCGGCAGTTGGTTCATTTTGCGGCAAACTTGCTGATATTCAAGGGCGCAAGACCGCATTCGGCTTTGTCCAGAAAGCCCGCGTTGGCTCGTCTCTAAAGGGCGTTCCGCTGAATCGCTTGAGATTTTGAAAAAGATTCGTGCCACCGCTGAAAGAGCAAAGCAAGAAGTTCGCGAGATTGAAGAAACACTCGAAAAGGCTGCTAAAGAAAATGCCGCTGCCCTTAGCGAAATCAATCTGCCTTGGGTCCGCAGAATCATTTACATCGGTATCGGTATTGCGTGCTTTACTCAGATGACCGGCGTCAACTCGATTATGTATTACGGCTCGCAAGTTCTCAACGAAGCGGGTTTCTCTCGTCAAGCTTCAATTATCGCCAATGCCCTTAACGGTCTGGCTTCGGTCGTCGGCACTTCCACCGGTATTTACTTAATGACTAAAATGCGTCGTCGCACGATGCTTACAGTCGGTTTTTGCGGCACGACTTTTTCCCTGCTGATGATTGCAATCTTGGCTATGACTATGAGCGGCAGTCCTGCTTTCCCGTATCTCGTACTAGGTTGCACTGTTTTATTCCTTCTTCACATGCAAGGCGCAATCGGTCCAATTCTGTGGCTTAGCATTTCTGAAATTATCCCGCTCAGATTTAGAGGATTCGGAATGGGTTGTTGCGTCATTTTCCTCTGGATTACAAACTTCGTTATCGGTTTGGTCTTCCCGTCGCTTTTGGCTAATCTCGGTTTGCAAATGACCTTCATAATCTTCGCCGGTATCGGTTTCGTAGCCATAACCTTCACGCGGCTCTTTGTTCCTGAGACTATGGGAAAAACGCTTGAAGAAATCGAACGCCAATTTTGCAATTACAATCGCGCCGAAATTCAATCAGTCGGCACTTCTTTACACGAACATTAAATCTTTTAGGAGGGCTTTAATATGAAACTTTCAATCTGCTCAGACGTTTTCGGCAAAATCTCGTTCGGAGGTATGCTCGACAAAGTCAAAGCTTACGGCATTAACGCTGTCGAAATCACGACTGGCGGCTGGGGCGGTTGCCACTACGTTCCGTCGGCTCGCGACCTTTTGGACAATCCCGCGAAGTTGCAAGCGTTCAAAGACGAACTCGACAAGCGCAACATTGCAATTTCCGCGCTGAATTGTTCGGGCAATCCGCTCGTCAATAATCCAATGGGCAAAGCTCACAGTCAAACAATTCACGACACCGCTGAACTTGCCGGCAAACTCGGTGTGAAAACAATCGTCACGATGTCGGGACTGCCCGAAGCCAAAGCTGGTGACGTTACCCCAAACTGGATTACCTCTACAATTTCTTGGCCAGAATTCAACGGCGTCAATTACATGGTTGAAGCGATGAAATATCAATGGGAAGTCGCCGCCAAATGGTGGACTGAGTACGCCCAATTTGCTAAGGATAACGGCGTTGAAAAAATCGCCATTGAAGAATTCCCCTGCCAACTCGTTTACAATGTTCGTAGCCTTAACAAGCTCGTCGAAGTTGTCGGCTCCGATTTGGGCAAAATGATTGGCATGAATCTTGACCTGTCCCATTTGATGATTCAAGGCGCAGAACCCATTGCCGCCGCTCGCGCTCTGGGCGATAAGATTTTCTACATTCACGGCAAAGACGCACGCATTGAGCGTTACAAAGCTGACGTTGACGGGCTTTTAGAAAATCTGCCCGTCGATAAATCCGTTGACAGAACTTGGAACTATGTCGCAGTCGGTTGCGGACGTGACTTGCAATGGTGGAAAGAATTCTTCTCGGTGTGCCGCATGATGGGCTACAACGGTTATGTCTCTCTCGAAATGGAAGACCTGACCATGAGCGTTGAAGCTGGTTTGCAAACTTCAATCGATGCGCTTAATCAAACCATCAGCCAATAATCCTTACCTCTAATCGGATAAATCTTTTTCCCTGCCCAGCGCAGGGATTTTTTCTACGTTTTTCTCAAATATCTGGCACACAATCAAAATCACTTATCGACTCTCCGCCAAATTCATCTTCGCCAAAGTGATTGAACATCGCGCAATACGTAAACACTTAATATCACGTCAACTGTTCTGACACGTTGACGAATAGTCAAGCGGCATCGCTAATTGCCGATGCTATCTTATTTGAGCCGCAAGCCGTGCAATTAGTCGCTCGTTTCAAGGGCAATAACCTTATTTTATACGCGGTCTCCTCGCTCTCGAAGTCGCCGCCAAAGAATTTTCGCGTTCAAAGCAACCGAGCCAGATATTTTTTTCGCTAAGCTAAAAGTAAACGATGCGCCCGCCCTCCGCATCCAATTCTTCAACAGCGTTGTTGTCGAGAATAAATCTTTCGTAGTAACTTAACGGTTTTTCATCTTGAGCGCGAGCGGATTCAAACAGAGCCACGTTGCAACCCGTAACAAAATCTGTGCGAAAAATTCCCCCCAATATCAAGCGATGTCACGGTTACAGCAAATGATGTATAGTCCAATTGAAAGCGTTCGTTCATCGCCGCTTGCGGGCGGCTGATAAGTGCTCCGAGAGTCGCATTTATGGCATTGCCAATGTAGTCAAATGTCTCGCTCCAAAGCCAGAAAACTCTGCGCCTATTAAAAAGCGCGTGAATAACCGACGGAAGGATACTAAAGGTAACAGCACTTTGACGCAAACTATTAAGAATAAAAAAATCGTAACCGCAGAGTTCACAGGCTACGACCTTTTCGGCAACGTCAAGGGCGAAGAAAGCTCAAATTACCGTCAACGCCATTAAAGTTTAATGAAGTTAATTACTTTTGTGAGGTTGCCATTTGATTTTTATAATAATTTCCTCGTTAGCTTTTACGTTCAAATTATATTTGTAAGGCTCGTCGCACCAAGCAGGGATAACAGTATCAAAAATGGTTTTCTCGTTCACGATTAGACTGGTGTAATCAACCCAATAGGGAATGCGCTTGGCAATACCTTTATGCCAGTTTTCGCGGCTACGCACTTCTATTCCTCTCAAATTCAATTCAATTTGTCCTTTAGTAGTGGCTTTAGCACTAAATGTCAGCTCGCCATTTAAAGACGTAATTACATATCCGATGCCAGATTTTTGGAACCAATCCGGCTTATTAACATCAGCTTTGTCGTCAGAGACGGAGAAGATTTGGAAATCTCTTTTGGGGTCCTTAGATACAAACTTAATGTCTATCCTAGCACTGTCGTATTTACTTAAAGATTTCATAACTTTTGATTCAGGTTGCGTTTCTGGTTTAGGAACTATTCCTTCCCGCAGTGCCATCTCAATTTCTTGTTTACTTAAAGATTTTAAAGCTTTTGGTTCAGGTTGCGTTTCTGGTTTAGGAATTATTCCTTCCCGCAGTGCCATCTCAATTTCTTGTTCGAGGATATCGCTCTTGTGCGGCAACCATGCGATTTTTACTTTGATGTTCTCGTTGGCTTTTGCTTTTATGACGTAATTGTAAGGCTTGTCATGCCAAGTAGACGTAATTTCGCTAAATATCGTATTGTCGTTGATGTTTAACTCCATGTAATCAATCCAATAGGCGATGCGCTTAGATTTATCTTTCGGGTCGCGGATATCCATACTTTTTAAGCTCAGATTGACATTTCCATCTACAGTAGAGCGGGCAATGAATGTCAGTTCACTACTAGAAAAATAAATCACGTAACCAATACCAGATTTTTGAAACCATTGAGGTTTATCGATATCGGCTTTGTCATCAGAGATGGATAGGATTTGAAAGTCGCCTTTTGTCGACATGAACCTGAGATCTACTCTGGCAGTAAGATGGGGTTTGAATTTACTAAAAATAGTTTGTATATCTTTTACATCTTTTTGTTGAGCGTTAATAGTGCTAAAGAAAAAGGGGATCATTAAATCAGCTGGATTTTTTATAAAGTCATAATACAATTTCTCATAGACAGATTGAGCGTCGGGTAAATGTAGGTTTGGTTTAATAACATTATTGAATATTACTTTGAAGTATCGATTAGCAATGGCGTAGACATATTTGGGATTGGCATTTAAAAATTTAATTTTGGTAGCTAAGTTATTCAGAGCCTTAACAAAATCGACAAAAGCTAAAATCCATTTACTAGGATTTTTGTTAGCTCCGATTTGCGAGACAGAATTGATATTGTAACGCCTGTAGAAATAAAGCGGCGTATCGAGTCTAAAGATTTTTTTTGTTTGGCTACAGATACTGACAGCCCAGAGATAGTCTCCAGCTTTCATGATTTCAGGGAAGGTAATATTATTTTTGAGCAAGAATTTCCTTTGCACGAAATATGACCAAGGTTGACTAGCATAGTCTAAGAAAAGTAAACCGTAAAAAATGTCGTTTATCATTTCGTTTTTGATTTCATTTCTTTTTTTGTCGACCCTTACAACACGAACCTCGTTTGGTTTCATCAAGTCATATCGAGCGGATATATAGACGACTTCGACGGAATGTTTTCTCGCCGTCGTGTATAAAGTTTCCAAAGCCGTGCCCAAAAGGAAATCGTCGGCATCCGCGAAGTAAACATAATTGCCTCTTGCGAGTTTGAAGCCAATGTTACGCGGGACATAACCGCCGCCGCCAGAATTTGTTTTCGTCTTAGTTAACTGAAGTCGTCCGTTAAACTTCGGCGCGTAACTTTCAACAATCTCAACGCTGTTATCAGTGGAGCAGTCATCAACAATTATAACTTCAAAATCTTGGAAGGTCTGAATCAAAAGACTGTCCAAACATTCACCGATATATTCAGCTACGTTATAAATTGGGATAATTACCGAAATAGCATATTTTATTTGCGAAAGGAGAGAAGTTTGAAAAGCCAATGCCGCTCTCAACAGATTTATTTCGGCATCTTTTTCAGCCAGAAGCTTTTGATTTTCTTCTACGTTCGTGCGTTGTCTTAATTCAAAGATATTTTTATGCTGTTCAAATATACGAGCACAAAGACAGGAAATCAAAACATCGTATTCACCGAGCTTTTCACCAAACTCTTTTCTTACAATTTCGTATGCGTCAGCTTGTGTGAGTAGCCTGGCGTTATCAAAGGCGTTATTTAATTTCCCAAAAAAGAATTTTTCTAAGACGGCATAACGATAATGATGATTTTCTTGGAAGAAGTCGATTTGCTCCATAAAGTTATCCAGCTCTTTTAATCCAAGCAAAATTGGATTGAGCCAAAAATGAATTGTATCTTTCGGAGTCCTTTTTGCTTCCGACAATGAATCTTCTCTCATGCGACGAATGTAGACCATGTTAGGTACGCGCAGAAATTTTTTCGCGAAGAAAATTAATGCATAAGTCCAAATGTCATCGTCACCAATCCTTAATATTGGGAAAAAGATTTTATGTTCGTTCAGTAAATCACGCCGAACCAATTTTAACCAAGGAGCAAACCACGTTCTAACTGCTTTTATTCCTTGAACTCTTTCGGATAAATCTTCTGATTCAAGTGTCGGCTCATTGACATAAGGCGGGTTTTGAACTTTTCTCGTAGCTACATACATGTTTTCAATGAGTTCTTCGCCCATTCCCGTTGACATGTAATATCTTTCGCAGTAAACGACGTCGGCATCGTATTCTTTGGCAAGTGTATGCAACTCCTCCAATGCCGTCTTAGTCAACATATCGTCATTGTCCATGGTGTAGATATATTTGCCGCGTGCATAGCCTAGACCAATATTCCGGGCAATTACTCCGCTACCCGTGTTTTTTTCTGTGTGATAAAGTTTCAAGCGTCCGTTAAACTTTGGCACGTAACTTTCAACAATCTCGCAACTTGAATCGGTCGAGCAGTCGTCCACAATGATGAGTTCAAAATCTTTGAACGTCTGCTCAAAAATGCTGTCAAGGCATTCGCCAATATAATTTTCCGCGTTGTACAGCGGTATTATGACTGAGATTGACGGACATGTAATAGGGGGGGGGTATGAACAACTAAGAATTTCTTCCATTTAATCAATTCTCCTTTGCTAAGACTCTTAAGGCGAGGCTTTAAGCCTGAATGTTGATATTTTAAATTAACAATAAGAATTATTCAAGTATTTTTTCGCCTTGTTTCCTATAGAAAAAATGCTTGACAGTGAAAAACTTTTTAGTGTATTTTATGCCTTGCTGGCGTAGATGAATTCGATACAAAACAATTAATGATTAAGGGAGTTATTACTCTATGACAAATTTAGATTATCTTTACAAACCTGAAGCCGCGAAGAGATTCTTCAATTTTAGTCGTTTTGTCAATAAGAAGTTAGGCTTTCAAATTATCGAACATGGCACGATTCTTCCTCATAGAGATAAAAATTATAAAGGCGAAAGGGGACAAGTTGGCTTTGGCGGGATTGTCGACGCTGAAGGCAGATTTATAAGAGAAAGCCACATTCATACTGGAACTGGTGGAGCTTATGAACCACCTCTCGAATCAATTCAACACAGCTCCGAGACCGTTATTTATCTTGGAATATCTTTCCATATCTGGGGTCATGCCATAACAGACAATCTTAGGCGTGTATGGTTTTTGAAAAGCGAGTTCATGAAACAATTTAAAAATTGTCCAGTCGTTTATATTGCGCATGACTTTACATTCAACGAGCTTAAGAATGTTAAACGCTTGTTGGAGATTCTGGAAGTAAACGTTGACAACCTTAGAGAGATTAAACAGCCTACACAATTTGATAAAATTATTTTGCCCGACGAATGTTTCTTTAGTAAAACTCTTCCACCTGATGATTATTCTTTTCCAGACAATGACAGCTTAGAGCGAAAATTTACAAATGAGTACCGACAAATGATCGACCAAGTGAGAAATTTTGCAATGAAGAACCGTACATATACTTCGAGCAAGAAAATTTATTATTTTTACGGCATAAGAAGGCAAATTGGTGAAGAACGGCTAGCTGAGTATTTTAAGTCAAAAGGCTATGAAATAATTTCGCCAGAAAAGCTCACTCTCGATGAACAGCTTAATCTTTTGATAAACGCAGAAAGCTTTGCATCAACGCTTGGTTCTTGCTCTCATAATTCTGTTTTCTTGCGTGATAATGTTGAGGCAATATTAATTCCACGCAGAAACGAATACATGTTTCATCAAGAAGCACTTAATCAAGTTCATCCTATAAATGTTAACTATGTTGATTCCTCGTTGTCAATTTTTTATGAAGTTGTTGGTGTTTATCAGCATGTCATGCATTGTTTTATAATCAGCAAGCAACTTAAGCAATTTTTCGGCGATAAGTGGAATGGTTATGAAGAGGCAGATTTCAAAATTTTTATGGACTACTTCAAAAGCTGTGCTAAGCAAGGTATCCCTCTTAATTCAGAGGCAGAAAAATATTATGGTTCTATTCTTCCGGATTTCATAAAAACGTTATTTCAAAAGCAAACCTATGCAATAAACTATCCTGATATGTTTCCACATTGGGAAAAATTTCGCCCGTTAATCAGTTATCAAACGCATATTTCTCGTAAAGGCTGGAACACTTCATGGATTCAAGAAAATCAAACCAGTAACGAACTCAATCAAAAATTTTATATTCAAGCTATAAAAGTAAATGCCTTGAGATATAAGGTTTATTACGCTGTTTATTATAACGAGGTCGAAGGCTGGTCGGAAAAAGTTAAGGCTCCCGAACAGGCAGGCACGACTGGTAAACGTAAACCAATTTACGGCATGAAAGTCTGGCTTGACGAAGCGGGAACAAAGGAATTTGATATCCTTTATCGCATGCATAAGTTCGACGACACCTGGACTGCTTGGGCAAAGAACGGCGAAGAACTTGTCTCTCAAATGGTCAAATTAGATGCTATTCAAATAAAATTGGAACCTAGAGCCATCAATTTATTACCACAAGGATAAAATTTTATTAAAATCATTCTGAAAGGGAAGTATGCCAAACAAATTAAAAAAAAGTTCAAGTTCATCTGCTGAAAGCGCGTTTCGTACCTAGTATCGGAACAATGTAAGGTTTCTTGCAAATCATCCACGCATCTCTCTTCGGTCGGAGGAACTTCGCCTTCCAGAAACGGAAACGCGCCGGACTCCAGCGAAATAACTGCTTTAACTTTATCGGAGCGCATCGCTGTTTCCCAGCCCGGTCCGCCGCCCGCCGAATGTGTTATCAATATTCCTTCGCCGGATTTTTCAAACACTGCAATCATCGCGTCGACGATTATTTTTTGCTCGGTCGGAAAACTCGGTGTCATCTGGTGAAAAAATTGACTCAATGATTCTTCATCGCGCGGAACTTTTGCGTTGGCGTAGTAATTCGGATACTCACCAATTCTGAACGTGTTATACCAAAGTTGGTCATCGGGACGCGCGGTAAAAGTGTAAGGCTCTATCGATTGCCCTGCACGACCGCGACGCGGTTGGTCTACGATAAAAGTTTTGTATCCTCGTTCAAGAAAAATATTCTGGAAGCCGTCACGACCGTCGGGCGTCGTCTCCCATGATTTGCCCGATTGCCCGTAACCATGCAAAAACACCAGCGAATATTTTTTCGCCTTGACCGGAATTTGATAGAAAACATAAGCATGGTCGCCGTGCAATGTCTCGCCGACGAAATTATTTGGGTCGGAGCCGTCATAAACTCCCGCTGATTGAATTACTTTGCCGCCTGCCATAAAACTGCCCTGTGCTTGAATCGTCACAGGTTTCATCGCCAACACCGGACTTGCCACTAAACTCAAAGCGGCTATCAGCGGTAAGCCCTTAATGACAACGGAATTCTTGCCGATAAACATGGAGCAAAAGAAAATGACGGTGCGTAAGGCTAATTATCAGATGGAATAATAATTGAGAGGTGTTTATTGTGTTACAGCATATATCAATCAGAGTTCCTTGGCATGACAACGATTGGAATGGAACAGTATGCGCGGCCCCGACGAATAACAACGCTTGTCTGCGCTTGCCTAACATCGCAGGAAATAGAAATGATAAGACCGAAGTCGCTATTTGTGGTCAGTGTATGGCGAATCATGCGGACGATTTAATTTGCATTGGCGAAGGTGCTTGTTTTATGTCCCCGCGTGAAATTGTAAAGGAGACCACACACCCCTACAAGCAAAGTAGCAAGAATACCCACGGACATTTTCTGCCGACAGAGGTGATATATCCTGCTTACAGTTTTCCGGGTCGCCCGTTCGCCTGGACAATGAAGCATAATATCGAACGCTTGAAAGATATTTATAATATCGATTATCGCCCTGAAAGAGAGCCGGAGTTAGGTTTTGATACTATATGGGTTCAAGAGGCCAAAAACCAGAAGGCGATATTCGATTGTTTTTATGGCGACGTTGTGGAAAATGAATCGCTTTGTATCGCCTATGCGAAGCAAGTTCCGTTTGTGGAGGATAATAGGCGTGTGATTGTTGCTATTGGTCACGTGAAGAAAATTATTCCGGCAGTCGAACATAATCACACGAATGAAAAGAATTTGCGCTCTATGACTTGGGAGACCATGATTTGTCATTCCATTCGCGAGAATCATGAAGACGGATTTGTAATTCCCTATCGTCAGATGATGGAGTATGCAGAAACTCATCCCGATTTCGATATGGCAAGTATTACTGTTTTTGCTCCAGATGATGCCTTTGACCAATTCTCTTATGCTACGGAACATGTAAGTTATGACGCGGTGATAGATGTAATTCAGTCTTGCATAAAAGCTTTTTCCATAATCAATGAGTGCCTTGACGAAGATTATACAAATGTCCTTGACTGGCTGAATCGTGAGTTATCAAAGGTATGGGAAGACAGAGGCGCATTTCCGGGATTGGGAGCCATGCTCTGCGCGCTTGGAATTTCTCAGGGAGTTATTATTGCCAAGCGTATGCAGGAGAACATGGAAAAGGATTGCGATATTTGGGAACGATTAGACGCATTGATTGACAATCCCAAGAACTATCTGGAGCCGCTACTGGCAAAAGTGATTTCCCCAATCATGCAAGAGACTTGGAAGAAAATGAAAGACGAACGCAAAATGCTATTTCGCTTGCTTAGCAGGTTTTCTGTCGGTATTGAACAGGCAAATATTCTCTTCAACAAAAATGAGCGTGAAAAGAATGGCATTAACTGCACGGATAAAGAGATAATAGAAAATCCATATGTTATTTACGAGCGTACGAGATTGAAATCAGATTTCCTTTATGTGTCAGTAAAAACGGTAGACCGTGCAGTATTCCCTGTGCCTTCCATATTGGAAAAATATCCTTTGGAAGCTCCGACGGCTTTAACTTCAGATGACGACAAAAGACGCGTGCGAGCTATTGCCGTTGCCGTTCTTGAGGACGAAGCATTAAAAGGAAACACCATACTCCCTTGCGACATGCTGGTTGATAAAATCCGAGAAATGATTCTTGACCCAAAGTGCAAGGTGACAAAGGATATATTGAATGCCATTAGCAACTTTCTTTGTATTGAAATCTTGCGTCGAGAAATGAAAGACGGGACAGAATACTATAAACTTGTTCGCTTGGACAAATTCGATAAGGTGATAGAGACCCGCATTAAAAAACGACTTAGGGCTGAGAAGTTGTCGGTAAATGTCGATTGGCGCAAGCTCCTTGATGAAAAGTTTGGCAAGGGTAATCTCGATTCTGACGAAGAGCGCGCAAGATGTGAAAAAGCCGCTGTCCTTGAAGAACTTTCTTGTTCGCGTATTGGAGTGTTGGTAGGCAGTGCAGGAACGGGCAAGACTACGGTGCTTTCTGTCCTCTGCAATCAGCCGGATATTAAAGTTGGAGGCATTCTGCTATTGGCTCCTACTGGCAAGGCTACAGTTCGCCTTATGGACAGCATGGGCAACGATGTCAAAGAGCTTACAGCCTTAAACGTGGCGCAATTCCTTGCAAGAAGCAAACGTTTTGATTGGTATGATATGCGCTACAAACTTTCTAGCTACGATTGTCGAGACGTACCTAAGACGGTTATCATTGACGAAGCTTCTATGCTGACTGAAGAAATGTTCGGCGCACTTATGGAAGCATTGAAATCAGCCGAGAGAATTATTTTTGTAGGAGACCCAAACCAGTTGCCGCCTATCGGGGCGGGGCGACCGTTTGTAGATTTGATAAACCTTTTGAAGACTGAATTAAAAGCCGGAGTCTTTCCGAAGGTGTGCAACTGCTACGGTGAACTGACTGTAAATCGTCGACAAAATTCCACTACGACTCGTTTGGACGTGGAGCTTGCCAAATTTTTTACCAACGCAGAAGAAGTTCCCGACAACTACATAATCAAAGAGATTGCGAAGGGCAACAGCGATAATATTTCCATTATCACATGGTCTGATAAAGATGATTTGGAGAATAAACTTCTTAAAATTATGGCTACTGAAATAGGAATGATGGACGTTGATGACCAAGAAGGATTTGACCTTTCCCTCGGCGGAAAAAAATGGAATGACTATGTTTATTTCAATACCGGTTGCGCAGAATACGCTGACAAATGGCAAATACTCGCGCCCGTACGCAACATGCCGCAGGGCGTGATGAATATAAATCGCTTGATTCATCTGAAATACAGAGAGAAGTTGCTTGCAGTCTCGAAATTTTATGGACAAAAAAAAAGAATCCCAAAAGCTATCGGTCCAGAAAGTATAGTCTATGGCGACAAGGTAATTAACGTCGTCAACGCTTCCGACAAAAAAGCATGGTCAAGGGAAGGCGGCGGTAGAAATTATATCGCCAACGGAGAAATCGGCATAGCTTGCAGTTGCTACTTTAAGCAAAGAGCAAATAACTATCTCAAAGTTGAATTCTCTTCGCAGAAAGGTTTTCTGTATTCCTACACCAAAGAAGATTTCGATGACGAGAAAAGAACCGCGCCTCTAGAACTTGCCTACGCGCTTACCGTTCACAAGTCGCAGGGGAGTCAATTCGATAAGGTGATTCTCGTGTTGGCGGAACCTTGCCGCATAATGTCTAGGGAATTGTTGTACACGGCTTTAACGAGGCAGGTTGAAAAAATTATAATCCTCTACAATCAGGAAGCCTATCACCTTTTTAAATACTCTTCCGAAGAGAATTCAGATATTGCCAGACGCTTTACGGATTTGTTCGCGGATATCTTTTATAATGGCGATTTGGATATGCGACCGCAGATTGTTAAAGTGGGCAATCAATTTTACGAGGATAAACTTGTGCACAGGACTGCTCGCGGCGAACTAGTGCGTTCCAAATCGGAAGTTATCATAGCTGACGCTCTGCATTATCATAAGTTGGATTATGTCTATGAGCCGGAGCTTGTGTTGGAAGGAAAAGTTTATCGTCCAGACTTTAAAATTGAGGACGCGGATACTGGCGACTTGTGGTATTGGGAACATTGCGGCATGATGGACAATCCGAAGTACAAAAAACGTTGGGAAAATAAAAAAGTATTTTATAAGAAGAACGGCATTGAAGAAGGCAAAAATCTTATCGTGACATATGATGAGGAAGGTGCTTTGGATTCGCGTAAATTAAATGAGATAATCAAAGAAATATTTAAGTGACATAAGAATATTTGGAAACGGCCGGTAATACAAAGCCGATTACATTTCACAAGGATATAAACTTTATAACAATCAAATTTCTTACGTCGAAGCAAGTGGCGGCGAAACTTTGTTCCGTCTTTCCAATGTTAAGAACGTGTGTTCACATCCAAAAAGTGATATGATAAGTATATTATGAGAAAAAAATACGAAACAGATTTAACGGACGAGCAATGGGACGTCATCGCGCCCTTGTTCTCCAATATGCGTAAGTACAAATGGGAAAAGCG
>JAFQZB010000182.1 GCA_017406175.1 Selenomonadaceae bacterium
AAAAAAAAACGCCCGCCAAATAAGTTCTCCCTCTTCCTAAGTTCAAGATAAGAGACTGCGGTTAGGTACAACTCAGGATTCAGGATTTACGTTGATTAGCTTAAAGGTTGGATACTCGCTGAATTAGGGAACGGCTTTTTACGGAAAACAAAGGCATTCTTTTTTTCAAAGAGACTCTCTTTCAAAGTTAGGGTGGGTGGCAGTGGCTCAGCGTAGGCTTTTGTCTATCGTAGCGTAGCCGATTAGGCAAGCGTCAAGCGATAGCAAAAGCCGTCTAATGACGAGGTAGGACACAAGGTTGCATGGCAAGCGTTAGCGTCCCTTTAGGGTGCCATGCCCGCAGTGTCCACCCGACATTAGACGCAAGCGTTAGCGTCCCTTTAGGGTGCCATGCCCGCAGTGTCCACCCGACATTAGACGCTGAGGGGAGCTAAAGTCCCGCTTTTTTTTTCGGGCGGCGCGGCTTTCAACGTCGGATGTTATGGCAAAGTTATTCGAATTTCTTGGTTGTCGAACAGGTGGAAGAAGTCGAGGTAGGTTAGCTTGGAAGTTTTGAGGGCTTCAGCTAGGTAGAGGAGGTTCGCGACGTCGATAGCAGCTCCGCAGATGTTTTCGTGAGTCCGAGATATGTAATCGAGTTGCGCGGCGAATCGTCCTTTGAGGAACGACGTAACAAACAGGAACGTGAACTTGGAGACGTCCGCTTCAAAATTTCGCCACCATTCATTGGTAGGAACGCCTGGCAACCGTTTTCTGTTTTCCAAGACATACCTCCCCATCTCGTCAGCACTGTGCCGGTCGATATTGAATCCGTCGCGGTAAGACTTAGTATCGATAATCGTACCACGTTCGCCGTAGGAAATGATAACGTCTGGTCTGCTGGCGTCGCCCAATCTCATGCCCGTGAAGTCTAACTCCTTCGTAAGTAACTCGGCGGTTTGAATCTCAAATTCACGGGCGTCGACGGATTTTCGTGACTTGCTGGAAGCGTCGCTGTAAGCGAGGTCAATGAGTACGAGATACTTGTGATTGACAGCTTTGAGCTTACTGCGGACGAGTTCCTTGATTTCGCTGACTGAATCGTTAGAGTAGGCGGATTGTGTAGGTATCGCAAGCCGAGTAAGTTTATCCAGCAATTTGTATGTGCCGTACCGTTCGACGATATTCAGCCCTATAGCAATGAGACCCGCAATGTGGTCTGAAATTGAATTTTCCGATAAAAACAGGCTTTCTTTTTTCAAAGTTACCTGCAGTTGTTCCAAAGTTTTCCACGAGCCGGCAAGTGCTTTGAGTAGATGTGCACGCTGGAAGCGAAGATACTCAGCATTCGGAGACTTATTGGAGGCGAGCATCTCGAACATGACGACACGCGGAAGGCGCGGATTGCTTGAGTTGCCGTGAGCTTTGATTAAAGCACGCTCGCCAGCTCTGGTGATGGAGTACACCTGCAGTTCTGCAGAGTAACTTTTTCCTTTCAAAGTTCCTGAAATTTCTTTCCGTGAAGAAGCAACCCAGCCCATTTGCGTGAGCCAACTTGCAATGCCGCGAGCATATTTATCGGAGTCGCCCTCGAAATTGCTACGGATTTCGGATTGCTCATCAGCGGCGGCTGTGCAATAGTCATGCAAGAAGATTTCTTGCGGCACCGATGTAAAGCCCAATTCGCCAATAAACCCTAGTTGGCTACCTAACCCGAATTTCGTTTGCTCTCCTTTTTCTTTCAAAAGCGAAAGTATCCGTATGACGGGCGGATATGACAGCAAAGCCTCAGTCAAGGCTTCACGTTCAGCTTGAGAATCATCTTCCGACAAGGCGAGTTTTTGACCGAAACGCGAAATCTTACAAGTATCCGTCCCATTGGAATATTCGAGCAGACCGCAGGAGATAGCCCAACGCAAATATCCATCAGCCGACCAGTCATCCGTGTATGGCTTCTTCATAGTTATCGATTTGCCGCCAGTATCGGTGTAAGTGCGACTGGATTGAGCGTCAATGATAGCTTGGACGATGCCGGAACACAAAGCGTGTCTTCTACCAGAAGAGCCAGCCCCTTTTCCTTTCAAAGTCATGTAGCTGATTTCAATGTCTGGTTTGGAAAGCTCGTTTTGAAAAGCATTGTAGTCAGCGGAGCTTATCAAGTTGTATCGCGACAACAGGGGAAGTCGGTCTGTGGTCAGCCATTTGTGAGTTGATGACCCTGCTTGGAAAATACTTACAACTTTCTTGAGTTTCTTCAGGTTGCCAGGATTTTGAATCCATCCGAAAGTGCGTTTAACTGGCATGGTAATATCTCCTCAGTAGTTCGTTACTAAAACTTCGCGAGTGATAAAGTTTCTATTTCGAGCTTGATAGTTGCTGTTATCGTAGTTACAACCAACCTCGTGGACGGCATATTTCGCCATCCATTGATTGAGTTCTTCATTTTCAAAGCCTTTATGTTCGACGACGTTGGAAAGCGCGAACTTAACGCCATTGGCATTCAGGCAATCGAGTAAGTCGAAAAGGATTAAGTCGTCTTCGAGAGACCAGCCTTTGAAGCCACGCTTGCCGTCGTTGTAGCTCGCCGTAGTAATCCGATATGGCGGATCAGCGTAAACAAAATCGCCGACCGATAAAAATGACAAATCCAATTCTCGAAAATTTTTACTGGAGAATTGGATATTTTTTATTTTCCCATGAAAGGCAATGAGATTCTTACGCATGGTAGCGTTGAAACTGCTCCGGTTGCGTCCGAAAGGATTATTGAAGTCGTGCTGGTTGTTGAAGCGAAACTGGTAATTAAAGGAGTAGCAAACCAGAGCGTAAAGTTCAATGGGATTTCTTTCTTCAAAGGGCGTGTTGTTATAGTGCTGGCGTAGTTGTAAAAATCCGTCGCTATCGTGCATAGTCAAATTCCAGCGTTCAATCGTCGAATCGATAGTTTGGAGCAAAGAATCAATGTCCATCTGCTGAAAAGTTTCGTAAATGCCAATAACAAAGTGATTGATGTCGTTGGCATGAGTTTTGTTTGCAACGACGTTAGTGCATACATCGCACCCTCCGGCAAACAAGTCATACATGGTGTCGATGTCTCGCGGAAAAAATTTGGTTATGGTCGAGAGCATCCGATATTTGCCGCCAATGTAGTTCAGCGGAGATTTACTGTAAGTTCTCATGCTTTTATATACCTCTCAAAAGCCCCAGAATCGCCGACAACGCGCTTATTTTTCTTTTCGCAGGGGGGAATACGTCCAAACATAAAAGATATTATACAGGGCTTACAGAGCCTAATTTGGCTGTCACGCTTTCTCGAAAAAAAATAGCAATTCATTTACGCTATGGGCTCTCGTGCCAATATTGTTGTAGCGTCTATGAGTTATTTCCCTGCATAGAAAAGATTTTTTTACGGCGAACTCCAAGCAGATTTCTGCAAGTTTCTCTTTGGACAGCAGTCCCTCACTGTTATAACTGATGACGACGTAGCGAACATTAGCATTTTGAATCATTCTCTTAAAAGCCATCTCAACGCCACTTCGGGAGCAAAACGCAGATTTATGTTCCTCGCCGTAATTTCGCATACCAGTCACGCCGTGAATATCTGGACGGTCATATCTGGCAATGGTCTCTAGGATGTGGTAGTTAGGCAGATACTGGCGAGAATTATACGGCGGATCAGCGTACAAAACATCTGCTGAGATTGTCGGCAATAACAAGTCGCAATCCTGATTGTAAAAAACTGCCCCGCCTTTGTTGCAAATGTTATTCGGATTGATGAGTCTCAAAGGATTGTATGTGCGCTTATCCCAATGTTTGAGATATGCTCCGTAAACGCCAGTTATGTTGCTCACGTACGGCACCGCAGCTATAAGGGCGGCGAGCAAATAAAAATATTCGTCTTCATTTATTAAACCTGCATTTTTCCATTGCTCAATCTTCATACGGATAATGTCGATTTTGATAGCATTGTCATTCTGGAAGTACATACTAATTACTTCGTCGTGTGGCGAATAGTGCTGATACATGAAACAATCTTCGAGTCGAAAGCCTGCCGTCTCAAGCGTTAAGCCGTTCAAATAATCGAGAGGAAATTTAATGCCAAGATTTTTGAAATCCGGAATGACGTTCAGAGCCGTTGAGCCACGAGATAGCACGTAAGCAAAATACAAGGCATCATTCCCGATTACTTCGTATCCCAAATTTTTTAAGAACGAAGCCACAACTCCGCTACCAGAAAAGATGTCTATGATTTTGTTCGTTCCGCTGGTAAATTGTGCGATTAAGCCGCCAATGTCTTTTAGAAGATTAGACTTTCCACCGATGTAACGCATTTTATCTTCTTTTTGTAATTGACGCTACTGATTCAAGGGACTCTAAAGTGCGCAGACCATTACGCTGAGTGATTTTATTTTCGTCAACATCATCTGTATGAGACGGCTCAAGAGACGAATCATCAAGTATGGTATCGGAATCGGTTGTTTCTTCAATTTCAATTTTTGCCCCTTGCTGAAGATTCTTAATGAGTTGCAAAATCTCTGGAATGTCATCGACCCTAATTTCAATATTTTCTCGTTTAGCCGCTTTCTTGAATTGCTCAAATTGATTGGCTTGCAATTTTTCAATGTCCGCTCTGAGTTCCTTAATTTTAATTTCGAGCTTATCTTTTTCCACAAGCAATTTTTTTAGTCTAATTTTTTTCTTCTCCAGTTTGTCTTCCAGTTTTTTCATTGAAGTCATCTACAAGGATTCTCCTTTCTTATTTTTGTACATTATACCAAGTGCTCTAAATTTGTAAAGTTAAACAATCCTGAAACAAGAACTGATATATCCTTACTAATTTTCGTCCAGAAATGTTCATTTACGCATTTCACTTCGTGAAATGCTCAGAATCTCCCGTTATGACGCCATTTAGAGGCAAAAAATCTTGCCAGTCGCTTCGCTCCTTGAACCTACGGTTAAATTGGTCATTTTTACCAAAAACGTTCCAGAAAGCAGACTTTCAAATTTAGAAAATTTACCAATATTCAATTTTGCTCTCTTGTGAACTTACTCATTTATGTTCTACATCGCAAAATCATTTATCGCTAGATTGAAGGTTTTATCTTAAATACTTGAGTTAAAACTCTTGATTTTTATAATGTCATTTCTCGTTCTCGGAAGAATTTCTGATTTATATGTAGTTGACAACCTGCTCAATACAGTATAATATTAAGCATATTAGTAATATTACAGGAGTGATTTTATGGATAATGAATATCCCACCGAACGTCCTATTCCCCTAAAATATTTTACAACGGAATTGGCAAACCAGCTAATTGACACCAAAACTTCAATAGACGAGGTCAAGGGAATTGCGACAATATCTGGCAAAAGAGACGGAAAATATTTATCGTTCGTAATTGAGCAGAGAGATCATGATGAAATTCAACTCGATGCCTCAGACACATTCAAGCGCAAATCCGATTACAAAGAAGAAATTAAGCGTCTGCACAAAATGGGCTTGAAGCAAAAAGAAATAGCCTTGCGGCTGAATATGTCTCAGTCCTTTGTCTCAAGACTTTTGAATAGAGATTGACGCTGGAGGTTAGTATGTCGAAGAAAAAAATTAAACCGAATAACGAACCCGAAGAATTCTATTTCAACGATGACGACCTGATTATAATCGACGACTGCTTTAACACGAATTTGCCGGCAGAACACAAACAAAATCTGACTAAGCTCTTCAGCAAATTAACGGTAGCTCCGTTTGGAGAGATTTTCGCCACTCCGTTTAACAACGAAAAAACGCTGATAACTTATGCTAAGCTTGATTACGTTAATTCCGGCGTTACGTTCGATAGAAAATTTGACGAGACCCATGAACTCATTCTAAATTCTCTCTACTCGTTTTACCGCGCAGAGAACATTTTGTTCACCAGCCGAAACATATTGCAACATATCTTCGGCAACGTCGCCGACCATTTTCAATCCGAACTTGTGGAAATCATTGAGCAACATCTCGACGAACTCAAATACATGCGAATCTCTATGGATTTGAAGGACAAATTTGGCAATGATGCTCACATAAAAATTCACGGCGAGAAGTATCGTCCAGTCGAATTAGAGGAAAGTCTCTTGGACGTAAGCATTTTGAAAATGAAGTCCGCAAAAAACAGCAAGATTATCAAGGTTTACAGAATTAACAGGTTGTCTCCAATATTCAAATATGCCGAAAAGCTCAAGCAGATTACATCGTGGCAAACAGAGCTTATGAAAGTTCCTGTCCGCAAAACAATTCAGAACGCACTGTTGTGTAGCTACCTGCTGGTAAAAATTTCTTTGGTAAAAAATTCCAAGAACAAATACAAAAATAACGGCATACTTTTCACGACTATTCACGAGGATTTGAATCTTGATGTTGACAACCGTAATAAGGTAAAAAATATTCGCGACAATATCCGCAAAATGTTTGATTACTGGCTTAAAATTGGACTGATTAAATCATATCGGTTTGAAAAGCACGGAACGTCGTTTTACAAAATTTCTTTCACTGTTGCTTAAAAAAGCTCAAGGAGGCAAAGTAGATTGCTTAGAGACAGTCTCGACTACATTCACGCTCACCCAGAAATTTACTTTAAGCAAGAAGCAAAAAAAGGCGGTTACGTCTGTCCGGTTTGCGGGAACGGCTCTGGCGAGGATGGAACAGGCGTCAAACTCATCAAAGGACAATCTTTTCGTTACAAATGTTTTAAGTGTGACACGTCGGGAGATGTGATAAATTTTTATGCCGCTGAGCATCAGCTTGACAACAGGGAAGCTATATTGCAAGTCTGCGCTCTGTACGGTTTAGAAGTTCCTAAGAAAAAATTCAAGAAAATTCCCCGTACACACAAGCATATTTCTTCCAATGCGGAGTCCGTAAAAAATCAAGCTGAGACTGAAATCATTGCTAATGACATAATTATTGCCGCCAATCACTTACGCGAAACGGATTATTTCGCTAAACGCGGCATTTCTTATGAGACTGCCGAAAGATACAACTGCGGTTATATCGAACAATGGACTCACCCGACAAAACGCAACGCAAATAATATTTTTCCCTCGCCTCGCGTCATTATTCCGACGAGCAGTGAGTCTTATGTTGCTCGCTCCACCGATGACAATAAAGTTCCCAAAATGAAAGCCGGCACCACAAGCATTTTCAACATTAGTGTTTTGAAATCGTCTTCGCAACACGTCGTCGTTGTCGAAGGAGAATTTGACGCGCTGTCAATCATTGAAGCTGGAAACGACGCTATCGCTCTCGGCAGTACCAGCAACGTTGACAAACTCATTGACTGGCTAAGAGAAAAAAATATCCGACCTCATCTGCCTCTGATTTTGAATTTGGACGCTGATGAAGCCGGACAAAAAGCTACCGACAAACTTGCCGACGCTCTTCTCAATATGCGTATTCAGTTTTATTCTGTGATCTTATCGTTGAAGGCTGTAAGGATCAGAATGAAAGCCTTGTAAAATTCCGCGACGTTTTTTTCAAAATGGTTGCCGACATTCCCGACCAAGTTAATCAGTTGCAACAGCAAGCTCGTTTCAAGCTGACCGACTTCGCCAAGATTGATAAGTGGGAAAAGAATATCCGCACCGGTCGTAAAGCTATTTCCACTGGTTGGAATTCTCTTGACAAAACTCTTGACGGCGGACTTTACGAGGGTCTTTACGTTATTCCCGGTACTCCCGGCACCGGCAAAACTGCGCTTGCTCTGCAAATGGCATTTCAAATCGCTCAACAGCAACAAGACGTTCTCTACATCAGCATGGAAATGGGCGAAGAAGAAATCTACGAACGTCACCTCAGCCGAATTTCCTATCAGCTATTTTGGAACGACGAGAAAAGCAGACATAAAGCCAAAACCGTTCACTCGATGATTCAAGAAGGTAAAACCGTTGCTCAAGCCAGAGAAATTTTCAAAAAGGTCGCTCCATATCTTCGCACTGAATGTAGTGTCGGAACTATCGACGCCGACGACATCAGGCGCATTGTCGAAATTTACAAGTATGAACTGAACTCCTTGCCGGTCGTCTTTATTGATTATCTTCAAATTCTCAAAGCTCACGACGCTCATATGACCGATAAGCAAGCTGTTGACTACAACGTCCTACGTCTCAAACAACTCTCGCGTGACTTCAAAATTCCTGTCGTCATATTGTCTTCGATGAATAGAAT
>JAFQZB010000183.1 GCA_017406175.1 Selenomonadaceae bacterium
ACTCACCGGATTAATTTTACATTCGGATTAAGGCTCGCAAGTTACCTCACGAGAATTTACGTTCTTTTCAGTCGGAGTAGTTCAGAGCATGAGTAGGCTGCCCGACGGATAATTCTCCCTTGGAACACTTCTTCAACACTTTAAAGACTAAATTATTCCAAGGAGCAATTATACAAATCGGTAGAAGAATTTGCGTATGTTTTTTACAATCATGTCCGACCTCATTCCTTCAACAATTATTTGACACCTTTTCAGAAACGTTATTTTTAGCCCTCGTTGTTACAATTTCTCTTGACCAGTACAACACCAAGCAAGGAATTGCCACACAAAAAAATTTTTCACTCTTACAAGAAATCACTCTTAAAAATCACGTCCCTCTTTGATTGAACGCTTTGTACCATGATATAATTTTGCCGAGGTGAATTTCGTGACAACTCTCGAACTAACTGCCAATAAACAATGGCTCGACGCTACCATTCAGAACAACTTCGTCTTCGCTAAAAATTTAGAAACTCATCCCAATTTGTGTCGTCGCCTTCTAAACTCATTCTTAATACCAAAATCAAAGAAATAAACTATCCCGAAAGAGAAAAGACTATTAATCTGCGTTCTGACAGCAAAGGTATTCGCCTTGACGTTTACGTCGAAGAAAAGGGTACCAATCGCTCCTTCGATATCGAAATGCAAATGTCCAACTCCGACAACCTCGCTAAACGCACTTGATACTATAAAGAACTTATTGACGGCGATAAACTTAAATCAGGACAACACTACAGCGCACTTGGTGAATCTATAATCATCTTCATCTGTCCATTCCATTTCAAATACAATCGCCACTTCTACCCTTTCCGTGAACGTTGCGACCAAGAACTTGATTTTATTCTCGAAAGTGGCGTCACCAAAATTTTCTTTAGCACCAAGGGCATCATTGATGACGTTTCTCCCAACATCAAAGCTTTTCTCAATTACGTGGACAAAGGCATTATTTCGGGAGATTTAGTCAAAGAGTTGGACGACGCTGTTCAACTCGTCAAATCTAATAGAAAGGCGATGAAAGAATTTATGACTTACCAAATGGCTTTACTTGAAGAACATTTGAAAGATGAACAACGCGGACGTGCTAAAGAACGCGAATCCGTTGCCATTAAAATGATTCGTAAGGGTAAATCCTTTGACGAAGTTCACGAATTTACTGACTTACCTATTCCACGTCTCGAACAACTTGCCAATGACAATTGTGACGACTAATGAACAACGTTAAAAAATTCACTGCTCAGTGGAGCGAGCGAGGATACGATAAGGATGAAATGCAACCTTTTTGGCTTTCCTTCCTTCATGACGTACTAAAAATCTCTGAACCTGAAAAATTTATCTGTTTTGAAGTCTCCGTCAAACTCAAGCATACTTATTTTTCTGCTTAGGATTTTTCTCGGCAGTGCAAAGTTTTCTGTAGATGTCAGCGAGAAGGCTAATATCATCAGACACTTGTTGGATTGCTCCGCCATATATTTCTACTACCTCATCAAGCCGCTTTCCAAAGAAATCAGCGACCTTCCTTATATCTTCCGCCTTTCTGTCATAGCTTGCCAATTTAAGCTGATAATGCACTAACCGCATTTTATAGTAATTTGCATCATGATGCTCAAACTCTATTTCCTCGCCCGTATATTCAATACTGACAGAACCTTCCTCATAATTTTCCTCATCTTCTTCAGCGTACTCGCTCAACGATTCAGTCAATCTGCCCAACAAACCTTTTACCGCATCGCCCTCAACCGAATCCGGCACGCCCTCTTTTACTGCATCCTCATAAATTTTCTCATAAAATTTTACCAGATATTCTAATATTTCTCTCGAACAATCACTTCCCATTATATCTGCCACTATCGAAATCATTTCCAGATGTATACTGACATTCACCGGCGACTCGTAGCAAGTCTGTCCAAAATCCGATACTGCTTGCGCCGCTCTCCTTCTATCATTGTCATATAAATAGATTATCTCATCATTCGACGTCTCCATAAAATTTGGCGACCTTTTTCATTTCCTGAAACGGACTACATAACGGACATGTACAAAATTGCTCTTCCGCCGTGTTAAAGTACTTCACAATAAACTCGACAGCTTTCGGGATATTTCCTTCTTCCAAATATATCTCAATTACCTTGTGACAACACGCCGAATCCTTTTCTGCGTTACTCTCATAAATTTCCAGAGCCTTTAACTTATCTTGAACCACATATTCCCCATATTCATACATCCGCGCAATTCGATATTTCGCATCGTTAAATCCGCGCTTATCCAGTTCCTGAAATAATTCAAACGCTCGCTTTTTATCCTCCAACCTTTTATCACAATTCGGCGAATAATTTTCATCTGCATAATAGATATTTGCCAAACTGTACATTGCCTCTATATCGGCATCAAAACTTTCGTCGTCTTCTTTATACATCATTGAATTTTTTTCAAAATATTTTCTCAACCACTCCAGTGCCTTTCTCTCATCTCTGGCAACCAGCTCGCCCTTAAGATAAATTTCTGCCAATTCACTCATAGATTGTGAACTTCCTGCTTTTGCCGAACTCCTAATCCACTTTAACGCTTCACTTAAATTTTTTTCAACGCCCTTACCTTCCCAATACATTACTGCAACATCATAACCGTAACGAGGTTTTTCTTCCGCCAATTTCCTGTACAGCTCAAATGCTTTCAATTTATTTTCCTGAGTATCAGGCATTGAAAAATAATATATCTCCACCATTTCTTTTAGCGCACTTGTCTCAACGTCTGTTTCTTTATCATGCATTAACATATCAATTAAAGAATAATTGCTCGCGCTTTTTTTCAACCACTCAAATGCTTCTGATTCATTATCCTGATACCGTATAAGACAAGTCGCCAATTCCTTTACTTGATTGTAATTACCTAACTCAGAGGCTTTCCTGTACCATTGTATCGCCTCGTCTACGTCTTTATCGATTCCAACGCCTTTGAGTAAACAATCTGCAAGAGAATTCATTGAATCCGCATCGCCGAGTTCCGCCCCACGACGATATCACTTTACTGTTTCTGATTTATTTTTCGTCACTCCATAGCCATACTGATACATAAAGCCTATTTTGTCCATTGCCCTAATACTTCCAGCTTCTTCTGCTTTAACAAAATAATTCATCGCTTGTTCATAATCTTCATCGACTCCGCCAAAAACATGCAAGTAATCTGTCCCTTTGTCGAGTAATTCCTCTGCCGTCATTTCTTTTTCTCCTTTAACCTAAATTTTAATCCCTCATAAACTCTGACGGGATTTTCGCGCTCAAGCTGATAATGTTCTTGCCACGCCTCGCGGTCAGCTTTCTGATTAGATTCAATTTGCCGTTGTCTCAAAATCTCTTCGAGCTTTTTTTCTGCTATTTTTCTATTTGCTTGTTGCGTTCGCTCTTCCGTCGACGTGATCACTATTCCTGTCGCCTGATGAATCAACCTGACTCCTGTTTCAACTTTGTTGACATTCTGTCCACCCTTACCGCCACAATGAAAATATTCCACTTTATATTCCGCATCGAAATTTATATTTTCCGCCTCCGACAAGATACTCACGTCTACATACCAATTTTTCCTCTTGTGATGCGGGCGAAAGGGACTTCGACATATCCATTGCACTGTTCCTTCCAATCTCCCAAGCTCTAATTCCTGTTCGCTATTATTTAACTCCAGCGTAATTGAGCTGTAGCAATTTTCTTCCCGCGCAGATACTGACTTTTTTACTTCCAAACCTACAAATTCTTCCTGAAGTGATTTTGCCAATAATCCTACTGCCAGCTCACATTCTATCGATCCTTGTCCCGAGCTTATTTGTATCAACATTTTTTTACCTCAATCCCATAATTCTTCAAAGTACTTAGCAAATAAATCTATGCCTTCTTGAATCTTCTGATGATAAAGCTTATCCGCATCCCATATTTCTTGCGGACAATCAAGCACATTTCCAGTTCGTGTCTCTTTCCATTTATTCTTCCATTTGTTAAACGGCTCATCAGGATAATTATCGCGGATTTGCTCAAATGACCACAACATTTTTGAAACCATATTCTGCCATTCCTGCATTTTGAACGACTCAATTAAAATCATCTCTTCCAATTTTTCTTCTGTCAATTCTTCCTCTGAATCATCATCTTCTTCCTCTGGATAATCTCCATCGTAGATTAAGAAAATCGGTACTCTATGAGTTTTGCTTAAAAATATACTCAAGCCTTCCGCTATATACCCAGAAAGCTCCTGAAACAAATTCCACCACTTCTTCAACGGAAAATGCGCAACATTCGGCAATCTTAACTTCTTTTTTGTCTCTAACTTCTTGCGCTGTCTTTTATTCATGCTCACTTACCCCTTCAACAGTTAGTAAAGTTTTCAAACAGAACTTCTAATTCTCTTTTGGTTATGAGAAACTTACGTGTATCCCTTAACAAAGCGTTCTCATTGGCGAAATACCTATCCAAAAGGTAGCATATACTCACAAAACTGTTTTCCGCAAAATCTTTCACATTTTCCGAATATATAAATCTCTCAAAAGTCTTATCACTCGGCAGACGTTCCATTACAGGATTACCTACACATTCAGCAATTTCAAAGTCATATTTACCATTCTTGAGAAGATAATATTCAGTTAAGCCCTCCGCTTTTACCTTAGCCACACGATAAAATGTCTCTTTAAATTTAATCCATTTAAATTTCAATTCGACCTTATCTGCATGAAGCCAACTCGGATAACCTATTGCATTTCTTATCTTAAAATATATATTGCCGAGCGTAAATTCCTTTTCGTCATAAATTGTGCAGGTATCGTGCTGAACTATATTTAAATCGGGGTCGTCTGAAAAATAATAGTCCGTCACCCATTCGCCAGCTTTAGAACGAAGAAATCTTTCAACCCGTCCTTCACTTGCTCCGCATTTTATCCAACGTTTTTGAAAATCCTCAATGTCCTCTGTAAAAAAACATATCGTTCCGTCCACTATCGGATGACACGTTAAATCATAAAGCGTTACTTTGTACAGCTCTTGCTCAATTTTCATACTTACTCACCCCTTTATACTTCCTGCTTTGAAATTGTACACTGGTCTAAGAATACTCTCTATTTCAACCGTATCGGCTATTGCTTCTGTAATGTCGGCAAGTCCTCTATAAGCAAACGGCGATTCGTCCAATATGTCCTTCGTAACACTCGTAGAATAAATTCCTTTCATTACTGATTTGAACTCCGATAACGTATGCTGATTCTGAACTTCAACCCGTTTCAATATTCGCCCTGCTCCATGTGGGGCTGAATCATTCCAATCCGTGTTTCCTTTACCTCTTCCGACGATTACTCCGTCGCGCATGTTTATCGGGATTATGACGAGTTCACCTTCTTTCGCCGAGATTGCTCCTTTTCTCAAAATTGGCTGTTCCGTTCTGAAATCAACATAGTTATGAATGCAGTCAATGACTTCCTCTATCTTCCACTTCATTATCTTGCTAACTTCTTCAATAATTATCCTTCTATTTAAATAAGCGTATTTCTGCACGACCTGTATATCATGCAAATACTCCGTCATCAATTCTCCTGTCAAATATGTCAGCTCGTAGGGAACTTTCTCTCCACGAGCTTTCAATTTCCTCTGCCCTTCTGCTAGATAGTATTCAGCCACTTCTTTGCCCAGATGTCGACTACCGGAATGCACACTCACATAATAATTACCTTCGTCATCTACTACATCTATCTCAAAAAAATGATTCCCGTATCCGAGCGTTCCTAAACTTTGCAACGCTCTTTGCTTATTTATGTGACTCTCTGCAAGCAATTCCTTAAAGTCAAAGCTCATCGCTTGAGGATGAATTTTATTTCGGATGCCACTGGTCGTAGAAATATTTTCCCCAATCACCTTGTCTATCTTCTGATATTCTGGTCGGAATTTATTCAGTCTCGCCATCGTAACTCCGCAACCAATATCTATTCCAACCAAGCAGGGCAATATTCTTTCCCCTACCGTCATCGTCAAGCCAACTGTACTGACCTTTGAAGGATGAACATCCGGCATCACTCGAATTTTTGAATTCCGCGAGACTTCATTGTCACACAGCAATTTTATCTGAGCCAATGCATAATCATCGACTGCTGTTTTCTCATCGGACACGGTATATATAACCGCCTCACCAACTTTACCCTCAACCTTCAATCTTCTCATTGCACTCTCTCCCAACGAATTCCCCAATACTTTTCGATGATTGCACCTTCTTCATCAATTATTCTTTGGCTTTCAGCTATTTCTCCTGCATCTTTCAACATTTCTGACAAACGTGTCATCATAACTGAAAGATATTCGGAGGCATTTTCCGGCTCAACTTCCCGAAGTAGTCTCACCAATTCCCTTTGCCAATTCAGTGCCTCTGCTTTTCGTTCTTCAAACTCGTTAAGTATACGAGCATATTCTTCCATCGCATTAGTGTAATTGTACACTCCACAGTCTCCATTGTCATATTTCGCCTTTACAAGGAAAAATATCTGCTCGTATAAAGTTAATTCCTCTTTCTTTATTTCACTTTCGTCAAGGTCGTGCTCGAATTTAAATTGGTATGCCAAGGAATGCATCACATTAATCGTTTGCCAGTTCTCTAATCCATATCTATCTTTGAAATATTCCAACTTTCTCTTTAGATAATCCGTATATCTTTCCCGCGACTTTATGCCGCGTTCTTCTAACAATGATTCAAAGCGTACTTTCTCTGTTTCATACTCATAAGAATACAGACCACAAATTCTTTCTGCTTCCGATACCATTCTTTTTCTTAATTCTATTGCTCTGTCATACTTTTTATCTTCTAACAAAATGTCAACTAACTCCTCCATATAGTGCAACTTTTTCTTTGTGTCGCCAAGAGTCGCGATTTGATTTTCAAGAAATTGTTGTTGCTTTTCCTTCGCGGCGATATATATCGTTTCAGCCTCGTTCACCTGTCCGAGTTTCTTCATGACTTGAATTACTCGTTTAAGCGCATCAAATGTCGCCGTATGATTCTCACCCAACTTCTTCCGCTCATAGTTGAAAACAATACAACGCAATTCATATTCTTGTTTATAGTTCTCTTCAAACTGATATTCCTGTGCCAAAGCCTCCATATCAGAAATTGTGTCGTCCGTTTGCTCTATAGATTTGAAAATATAAACAGCTTCATCGCGATATTTTCCGTCTTCCCATGAACTTAACGACCAAAGTGCATCTGCCGTTTCTTTCGAGTAATGTCCAAAGTATTCTTCACAATACTCCAGTATTTCATGTTGTACTTTACTAGCTTCTTTTTGCATTCCGAAATCAAGATCCAAGAACGCCACATAACTATTCATTTTCCACAATACAAGATACGGCTCATCTTTGAAATATTTCTTGACGAAGTACAAAATTTTTTGGAATAGCTGTAAGAATTCGTTAGAGTGATTCAAGTTCAATAACGTCGACAACATCGAATTCAACGTCCGATAAATCAACATATTAATCAAAGCGGTATCTTCCGCAGTCTTTCTAAAGAGTACGAGCTTTTGATATAAAGTTTTCCCACAAGATAAATATTCGCTTTTATTTCGACTATCATCGTGAAGAAATTGCTCCACCTCAAAATACATATACGGCAAGCTGTCCGGCACAACTTTGAGCGTAAAATACTTTTCAAGAAACATCCGATAAACAGCAGTGTTGTCAGTTAATGAAAAAATTTTATCATACTGCTTTATCAATTCATGAACATCACTTATTTCCGCGACAATCTGCTCGCAGTAACTTTTGAGTTTTGAGCTTCGTTCTTCACAAAACTTATCATATTCCTCCATGTCCTCCGCGTGACGACTGATTTTATCCTCATTAAACAGTTCGCGCAGTTCCTCATACGTTACGTCTTTCATTCTTTAACCCTCAAATTCAGTTCGTCTTTTTATACTACCAATTATAACCACATCAAAGTACAAAATTTTGAACAAAAAATCGGCTCTCATTCTTCCGTTACTGAAAACTTATAAAAAGTTATAAAAACTCTTAAGTTTCATTCCTGCTTCAACGCGCCCGTTTTTGCCGAGGCTACTCACGTTTGGTACGACGCTCCACAGGCTTGAATTCCCCGCTAACGTACGGGTAGATTTTTCAACCAATCAGCTCGCGTATCGTTTTAGATTTATCGCCGCTTGCAAATCACGGTCAATCACGTTGCCGCAATTTTCGCAGTGATAAATCCGCTCCGACAAGCGCAAATTTTTCTTCACGTGTCCGCAAGCAATACAGGTTTTTGAGCTCGGATAAAATCTGTCAGCGATGACGACGCGCAACCCTGACCACGCCGCTTTATACTCAATTTGCCGTCGAAACTCATAAAAGCCTTGCTCCTGCACTGCCTTTGCTAAGTGACGATTCGACATCATGCCGCGCACGTTCAAATCTTCAAGCACTATCGGATTTGGTTTTCGTCCGATAATTGCGCTCGTGATTTGATGTCGATAATTTTGCCGAATGTCAGCCAATCGGTGATGAATCCGTAAAAGTTTTTTCTCGCTCTTTATAATGTTGCGCGTTTTCGAGTAACTCTCTCCTTTCGATTTATTCATCTCGTACTTTCGCGAGATTGAGCGTTGCAACCTACGCTGTTTTTTCTTAAGTCTGCGAACTTTAGCAGTCCGGTTAATGTTCGGATAAATAGTGCCGTCCGAACACGTCGCCAAAGTTTTTATGCCTAAGTCAATACCAATACTATCGCCGCAATTTTCAACGGGTTTCGGGTCAGCGAATTCAACCGCCACGCTTAACCACCAATTCAGCCCGTCAAATGTGATTCGCGGCTCTTTGTACTTCACACCCAAAGGAATCCGCCCGACTTCGGCTAACCTGAACCAATTCAACTGTTGTTTATTGCGCTTTTTACTCATCGCGACTGTCTCAAGCTTGACGTGCGTCGCCGTAATTCGGATTTTGTCCGTGTCTTGATAAAAGCTGAAATCACCGCGCCGTTTACTCTTGAATCTTGGTCGACCGCTCTGCTTTTTAAAAAATTTTTGATAAGCGTCGACGCAATCTTTTATTGCTTGCTTGGGCACGTTGTTTGAAATGGTTCGGAGCCACTCATATTCGGCGGAGTTCCTAAGCACGGTAAATTTTTTATGCAAGTCAAAATTACTGATGAATAGTTCGCCCGCTTCGTAGGCGTCAAGGTCCTTGCGCAGTGCCCAGTTGTAAGCGAAGCGAGCCGTCCCCGCGAATTGGAATAATCGCGTCCGCTGACGATTGTTCGGCACCAACATAACCTTAAACGACTTTAGCATTTTCGTCACACTTTCAAAAATCAACAGCGTTTTATAACTTTTTATAACTTTATCTTAACTGTTAGCTAGCCTTCAATGCGTATACCGGCGTGAAATATCCTTCCGATTGAGCTATCAGTGCCGCTATTATATGGCGATACTTCCTTAGTTCTTTCTTTTGAGATTCATAAATCATACATTGTCTCCTATTCCTAATTCATGGTGAAGACTTACTCTTCTGGCATTCCATACACAAACATTTTCCATACTTTTGAAACGAAAATTCTGCTACTTTATCTGTTATCTTTGCTCCACAATCGTAGCATCTTTAACCTCCTATTATATAAAAGTGAATTGAAACTCGAAAGAGTTTTGCTAAAATCCAAGTGGACAGAATTCTTCTTTTGCCTCCATGTGGTTTAAGTCCACTTCATAAAGAGTGAAGACTCTGACCTGCGGATTTACAATAATG
>JAFQZB010000184.1 GCA_017406175.1 Selenomonadaceae bacterium
CTACATCGTGCAAGGCTTCGAACGGGTCGAGGCGGTGAATCTGATAAACGTCGACGTAATCAAGTTGCAGACACTTCAAGCTGTGGTCAATCTACGCTATGACGTTCTTACGGGACGTGCCGCCGCCGTTCGATCGTTCTGGACGCATTTCAAAATTCACCTTTGTAGACACGACAATTTCATCACGGTCAAGCCCGAAGTCTTTGATGTAGCGACCGGTGATTTCTTCGCTCGTGCCCATTTGGTAAACGCTCGCCGTGTCAAAACAAGATAGTCACAAAGCGGACTCAGAAAAGAATCAGGTACGCCAACATAAAACTCTGAATGAATCACATTTATAAAGTCCTCAACATTCATTTAGAGCCTCCGCGCAATTTGTTTTTAAGTTCTGATGAAGAAATTCCCTGAGTGTATTCTGGCTCTACAATCTTGCCGCCCCACTCTGCCAAAATCGCAATAGCTTTTTCACGGACAATTGCTAGAGGTCCTTTGCGCCAATCTGTGCCGTGTACCATATAATCTGGTTTTAGTCGGCGCAAATTTTCTTCGTAATCTTTAGTGTATTGAGGAATGACGTTATCAACGCCCTTAATATTTTCTACGACAATTTTCCGCATATCGTAACTCATATAAGGTGGCGATTTATAACTGCAAATTGCCTCGTCGGTAAAAAGCCCGACTGTGACTTTGCCAAGTGAAGCGGCTATTTTTATTATGTTGATGTGTCCTGGATGAATTAAATCTGCCGCCATTGGCACATATACCTTTTTATTTTCCGTGTCAGACATTTTCATACCACACTCCAAATTCTTTTAATAAATCTTCGTGTTGTTTAATTCTACGGCGAACTTTTTCATCAGAAAAAATATCTGTGTTTTCAGTGGCATATTGCGGCATAATCGGTCGAGCGGGAAGTTTTTTATGATGAACGCAACCATCGCAAATGGTGCCGTCCAATTTGTCGTCGATAAATTTTTGACGAAGCTCTTTCATCTTTGAACCATACCAAGCGTCTTTGAGAGATATTTCATTCAGATTGCCGACAATCAGCATATTCTCAAAATCGGCATTCTCAACCGAAAGATAACCCTCGTATGTCACGGAGATTGCGTCGAAGGGCAAATTGCAACGCCGACGAGTTTCATTGTCAGTGAAACATTTGAGTAAATCTTCAATTTCCGGCATGTATCCGCCTTGATTGTAGACGTATTTAAAAACGATTTCATCCGCCAAATTACCAAAGGTTTCAAAATACTTGTCTTTCATGGACTCGGTGAAACGTGTCAGTATTCCTGTGATGAAAATTTTGTACTTTTTGCCAGTAGTATTTCTGTACTCGTTTAAGTAACGAAGATGTTCAAAAACCTTATCAAAATCATTTTTGCCATGAATAAACTCGTACATTCTGCGTTCGGGAGCATTGATAGAAAATTTAATGCTATCCAAACCTGCGTCGATAACGGAGCGAATACGTTCAGGAGTAGCCAAAGAGCCGTTTGAGGTTAAATAGACATAGTCGTAACCAATTTCTTTGGCGCGGCGAATGTAATCCGGCAATTCTTTGACAAGAAACGGCTCGCCGGTAGCGTAAAAACCGACCTCACGTGTTCCCAAATCGTACGCTTGCTGAAGTATATCGTATAAAAAATTTGTATCGATTTTGCCGACTTTGCGTTTCATTTTTTGATGGGCACAAAAAATACAGCTGTGATTACAAGCATTAGAAGTTTCGATTAAAAAATTTGTATACGGAAAGGGGGGCTCTAAGCAATAAAGGTCGGCTCGATTTGCTTTTTTCAAAGCTACTCGTTCTTGTAAATTCATGCTACCATCTCCTAAAATTCATCAATGAGAGTAAGAACTTCTTTTATCGGCATGAGTTCGCTGTCAATTTCTTTGGCACGATGACTCATCAAAATGTTTTCAACTGCGTGTTGCATCGCAGGAAAAGCAATTCTTGTCAGCTGATTGGCATAGATAACAATATTGACTCCGTGCGCCGCGAGTTCGTCTTCTGTAACCCCATTAAAAGTAGTTGGAACTGCAACTAGCGGCGTAATTTTATTTTGTAATCTGAAGGCATCGCAAAAAGCAAAAATCTCATCGGGCACTTTTTTACGAGAATGAATCATAATGGCGTCCGCGCCTGCCTCTACATAAGCAAAAGCCCTAATTAATGCATCGTTCAATCCTTTTTCAAGAATCAAGCTTTCAATACGGGCAATAATCATAAAATCATCAGTGAGTAAAACATTTTTAGCGGCGTTTATTTTTTTGCAAAAATCTTGAATGGGAGCTTGGGTCTGTTCAACTTCGTTGCCGAGCAGAGAATTTCTTTTCAGCCCCATTTTGTCTTCAACGATAACGGCAGAAATTCCTAGCCTCTCCATCGTCCGAACGTTATACACAAAATGCTCTATTAAGCCACCAGTGTCGCCGTCCATGATTATTGGTTTCGTTGTAACTTCCATTATGTCTTCAATTGTACGAAAACGTGAAGTCATATCTACCAATTCAATATCCGGCTTACCCTTGTTGAGAGAATCGCAAAGACTGGAAATCCACATTGCATCGAACTGATAAAAGCGATTGTCTTTTTCAACGATGGTCTTTTCAACAATTAATCCGGTGAGTCCGCTATGAACCTCCATTGCTTTTATCACTGGCAGGAACGGGGTGGAGGATACTGGCATGACCAAATTTAGTAATTGTCTAAGTCTCTTACGTCTAAACTCTGGCATCATCAATTTTGCAATAATTCTACGATCGCTTTTTATGGCTTCTTGACTAATGGTATAAGGAACTTCAACTAGTTTCCCGCCGTAAGTCTCAAGCAAGTCAATTAATTCTTTTCGAATTTTGTACCAAGGACCCGTATTCCACCGGTCACCATGAATTACAAAATCCGGGCGAATTTTTTCAATAACTTTAGAATAAGAGACCTCTTCCTGAACGACAGTTTCGGAAACGCCTTCTATTGTAGCAATCATTTCGCGACGTTCCGAAAAAGTTTTAGTTGGAAAGCGATAATAGCTTATCATAGCCGTGTCGCTCATTACGCCAGCAATCACGCGCCCCAACTTTTTTGCCTCACGGATAATATTTAAGTGCCCTTCGTGAATTATATCCGTGCTAAAACATGCGTAAACTATTTTTTCCACAATAAACATTCCCTTTGATCTTTTTGTTAAGATTAAATTCGTCCGTCGACAGTGCAACTACAAG
>JAFQZB010000022.1 GCA_017406175.1 Selenomonadaceae bacterium
TGGGACTCGTCGACAATGAAGTTTAGCTCCTTGAAACGTTTGGGCAACTCGAACAGGGAAATAATCAGCGGGTCGCGTTCGGGACGACGCTTATCCATGTCGAAAACGCGGAATTCTCGAAAGTTGCAAGTGATAATCCAGCGAGCCTTGCGCGAATAGTTCAAAGCCTCGTTGTAGCGTTTGGCTTGATTGAAAATCTCCGCATCGTCGAGGCTGACGGAGGAGCTTTTCTGTTCGATTAAAACTTTGGTCTCGTCAATTAGGGCGTCAATAAAGCCGTGGGGGATTGGGACTTCAAAGCTGATAAAATTTTCTGGTTCGGGTATGTCGAACACGTCACGCAGGAAACTGAGCCAGAAGGGTTGAGCTTCGCCCTTCTCGTAGCCGCGACACGACCACTGAGCAACAAATCTTTTAACGTTCATGATGATTCCTCGGAGATAAAAAAATAGAGCCCGCCTTCAAGACGAACCCTCAAAGAAAATTAAGCCGTGACTGCGTTGACTTTCAAAGTGAGCTTTGACTTTTTGCGAGCGGCGGCGTTCTTATGAATCGTATTATTAGCCGCTGCCTGGTCGATAGCCTTATGAGCCGCCGGAAGAAGTCTTTTAGCCTCTGCCGCATCGCCCGCCGCTACCGCCGCCAAGACGAGCTTTTGAGCCTTCTTCATGCGCGTTTTCTCGAAGAGATTACGGGCACGGCGTTTGGCGTCAACTCTCATGCTTTTAATCGAAGATTTGATGTTCGGCAAGTCGTTCACCTCCTTAAAGATTTTTTAAAGCTGTGGCAGTTTATCATAGCGCGATTTAAATTGCAAGGGAAATTACATTGGCGCGAACAACAGATACGCCGAGACTAAAGCCAAAGCAACGGACAGTCCCGCGAAGACATTCCGTTTAAACCTCAAGTCCTTGCCGACGGTCTCTAGGTCTGCCGCACGTGCTTTGATAAAGAAGAATATCGCCGCCGCCAAAAGTAATAACTCAACTGCTACCGTCAACGCAACTTTATCGAAGTGCCAAAGCTTGAAGCGAGCCTGCATGAACTTTTCGCCGCCGTGGAGCAATACTGGAGCCAGATTCCATTTTAGGAACTTGCCGTCACTTTCGACCATGTCGGCGTTGTGGCTGTCGGCGGGATAGGGCAATTGGATTGTAAAATCGAACTCGACGGTATTAAACGCCGTCTGCGTCATGAATTCGGCTTCGGGCGGAAGATTCAGCGGTGGATTCGTCCAACAGAAGTCAAAGTCGTAACTGTCGAAGAACCAGCCCTTGCGTCGCGAAACGCCCTTATTCTTGCCGGGATTAGCCTTGTGCAAATCCCCAGCAGACTTTGCGAACGTCTCAACGTCGGGATAATGATTCGTGAATTCGTAGCCGCGCAAGTTGCCTTCGACAATGGCATTGGCTTTCACGTCGGGATTAGTCCGTTCGTTGGTAGCCTTCCACTCTTCAATCTGCCGAATCACAAGCGGATTGCCGATGAATTTGCTGTGCTGAATAACCGAGCCGTCCTTTGTGATTATCAAGTCGAAGTCCGCTTGGAAGCAGCCCGCACACGTCAAGCAGACGAGACTTAGCACGACGATAAAAATCCTTTGCATTTAAATTTTGCTCTCCCCAACTTTGTCGAAGGTCTCCAAAATCTCGCGTTCGGGTTCGGCGTCGAACTTGCTGACAATGTAAATCGCAATCAGCGCGAAGACGAAGCCCGGAACGATTTCATACAGCCCGAAGAGTGCAAGTTGTTTCCAAACAAGGACAGTGACGCCGCCGACGATTATCCCAGCGATGACGCCGCGACGGGTCGTGCGTTTCCAAAACAGGCTCATAAGCAACGCCGGACCAAATGCCGCGCCGAAGCCCGCCCAAGCATAAGCCACCATGTCGAGGATAAA